>JAUHWE010000747.1 GCA_030424825.1 Verrucomicrobiia bacterium | reverse complement strand
TGCTGCAGCGTATAATAACTTCTCGTTGCTCTTTTTAGTCGCCCCAAATCGAATTCCGGACTAGTTCCCTTTTCATGTTCAAAAAGGCGTCTCTATTTCTACTAACCTCGCTCCTCTATGCATCGCCATGTTTCGCCGGAGGTGGATACGTTTTGGCGAAGCCGGGGAAACTGCTGCTTGAAGAGAATTTCGATTCGGCCGCGCTTCCGGAGCTGTTTACCGTCGGCGTGGGTGACTGGAAAATCGTCGATGGGGCGCTGCGTGGCCGTCAGCAGGAGGCGGATAAGCACACGGCTTTCCGGAAGATCTACCTCGACCACAAAGACGTCATTTACGAGTACGATCTGAAGCTTGAGGGAGACGGGTTTCATCAGCTGCTCATCAATTGGGGCCTCGCCCACATTGCCAAATGCGTGGTGCGTTATGATAGCGCCGCGGTTTTCAAAATTCGCGAGAAAGGGAAGCGCGACCAAATGGTGAAGCTAAAGCATGACCAAGGTTTGGATCCCTTGAACGGTGATTGGGAAGAAAAGACCTTTGCCATGGATGAAGCCGAAATATCGCTTGAAGAAGGTAAATGGCATCACGTCGTGATCGAGCTCGTTGGCGATTCCATAAGCCTAACGATTGACGGAAAGACAGCTCGGGGGCGGCACATCGGACTGTCTGAGAAGAAGGACAACTTCGGGTTTCAAGCCGGTGGCTTCGATAGCTACACGTACATTGACAACGTACGCGTCTACCAAGCCGAACGATAGAGCGAAGCGTCAGGGTGGAAAGGAAATCTTTGTCATTTCCTGCACGATCGTAGGGCTAGCCGCTTGCGCTATGCCACGTTGGACGAACAAAGCACCATTTACGGCGAGAGAGACTCGCTTTCACCCTACCTCTTGACCAAGGGGTTTAACTTGTGCATCACACCAACATGCCATTTCAATTTACTGGATTTACTGACGAAGCGGAACGTTCTCTTGAGGGACAAATTTCGACTCTCCGTGAGGTAGGGTGGTCTGCCATTGAGCTCCGACTGATCGATGGAAAGAACGTGTGCGATTTCACAGACGAAGAGTGGAAGGGTGCGTGGGACCGCTTGCAGGCCGAGAAAATACAGATTGTCGGATTTGGTGGCCAAATTGCGAATTGGGCGAGGCCGATCGACTCGGACTTCAATTTGGACATCGATGAATTGAAACGAGTGGCTCCGCGCATGCGTGAGGCGGGAACTCGGTTTTTACGCATCATGTCTTATCCCAACTCACAAACGAATCCTTTGAGCCGAAACGAGTGGCGGAACGAGGCCGTTAGGCGCTTGAAGGAACTATCAACGATAGCGGAAGGTGAGGGAATCGTATTGGGTCACGAGAATTGTAGTGGATACGGGGAAACGCCTGAAGGGTATCTGGAGTTGGTAGAAGCCGTGAATAGTCCTGCCCTTCAATTGATTTTCGATACGGGCAACAACAGCCTCCACGATAACAATATCGAAGTGACTTGGGACTACTACCAGAAGTGTCGTGACCAGATCGCCCACGTTCACATCAAGTGCGCTAAACCCGGAGAGAATGGTGGCGACTATGTTACTTGCTATGTGGACGAAGATCCCGTCCAAGAGCGGATTTTAAAAGACCTCGAAGCGACGGGGTACGATGGCTGGCTCTCGATCGAACCGCACATCAAAGCGGCGATCCATGCGGGACAGGATGTAGACGATTCTGGAGAAGGTCGAAAAGTGTGGGTTGATTTCGCGAAAGGGTTGGAGAAACACGTGTCGGAGATCAAATAGGGCAACGACCTTGCTCCTTGGCTAAATCTAGGCCGACGCACGCTGGCCTGCCAATCCGGAAACCGAATTCGAGTCGTCTTCGCTTGGCTGAATGAAAATTCCGTCAAGGATTCCAAAGCGAATTTCGCTTCTGTTTACCAGTGCGTAATTCGATTGTGGGCACGGTGCCGGATCGGGACAATGCGAGTAAGAGCGTAATTGAATCAGTATTGCTCTGAGTTAACGACGCGGCATAGCGCGAGCACTGGCCCTACGGATGATGTCTAATCATGCCTCGATTCGTTTCGCGCCTTTGAGAACGCGGTCGGTATCCACGATGCCGACACCGGGACCTTCGGGAACGGTTAAGGAACCATTCTCGATGCGGAGGGGTGGATCAAACCAATCACTATAGTCCTCGATGTTACGTTTGTACTCCTGCCAGCCTCCAATGTGGGGCGTTCTTGAAGCGAAATGGAGCATGTAAATAAATCCAAATCCACCCGAGATGTGTACCGTGGTGGGAATGTTGAGCACATCGGCCATCCGTGAGACGCGTATCGAGCGTATCAGACCGCCATAGTAGTGGAGATCTGGTTGCACGATATCGACGGCCCGATTCTCAATCGCCCATTTAAAACGCCACTGGCTGTATTCTTGTTCGCCTCCTG
>JAUHWE010000746.1 GCA_030424825.1 Verrucomicrobiia bacterium | reverse complement strand
AGTATTCCCCCACTTCGCTCATTTACATTGGGAAACCAATTCTCCAAATTCCGCTAGAGATTCATGCTAAACGGGAAGACAATCATGATCACCGGGGGAACGGGATCCTTCGGCAAACGTTGCTGTTACGATATTCTAACGCGATTCCAACCTGAGAAGGTCATCGTTTTCTCTCGAGACGAGCTCAAGCAGTCGGAGATGGCGTCAAGCCCGGCATTCGCGTCGGACAAGATCCGCTTCTTCATCGGAGACGTACGGGACGAGCCCCGACTGAGAAGAGCCATGGCTGGCGTCGACTTCGTCATCCACGCCGCCGCCCTCAAACAGGTTCCCGCTGCCGAGTACAATCCACACGAGTTCATCAAGACCAATATCAATGGAGCGATGAATGTTGTCGATGCCGCGATTACCACCGGTGTCAGGCGGGTTGTCGCATTGAGCACCGACAAAGCCGTCAATCCCATCAATCTGTATGGAGCGACCAAGCTATGCTCCGACAAAATCTTCATCGCGGGAAATAGCTATAGCGGGAAATTCGATACTCGGTTTTCCGTCGTCCGCTACGGCAACGTCATTGGGAGCCGGGGCTCCGTCATCCCCATCTTCCTGCAGCAGAAAAAAGCCGGTCTCATCACCATCACCAAACGGGAAATGACGCGCTTCGTTATCTCCATCCGGCAAGGGGTTTCCTTCGCCCTGCAGTCCCTCGAGGACATGAGCGGTGGAGAGATCTTCATCCCAAAACTGCCGAGCTGCAGCATTGGCGATCTCGCCGAGGCGATCGCTCCGGAATGCCCAGTCAAGATCATCGGGCTGCGTCCCGGTGAAAAACTACACGAAGCGCTGATCCCCGCCGACGAGTCCCACCACACGACCGAACAGGAAGACCGGTTCGTCATCCACCCTTCCAACCCCTACTGGCGCTACGACAGCGAGAGGTACAAAGGCAAGATCTGTCCAGAAGGTTTCGGATACGATAGCTTCACCAACCCGGTTAAGCTCAGCGTGGACGACCTAGTCTCGCTCGTGGAAAAGTTCAGGAGCTCTGAATTCGAATAGACACAGAAATCGATGAGCCTATTCGAGCGAATCTCGGATCTCTCCAAGCCTCCGCTGATTGTCGCAGAACTTTCAGGAAACCATCACCAGTGCTTCGAAACCGCCAAACGGATTATTAGGCTCGCTGCGGAATGCGGCGCAGACGCAGTGAAACTCCAGACCTACACTGCGGACTCGATCACCCTACCTTCAGAATCGGAAGAATTCAGGCTCGATTCAGGGCTCTGGGCCGGATCAAACCTATACGCTCTCTACCAGAAAGCATCGACTCCCTACGAATGGCACGCCCCCCTCGCCGAATACGCCGCGTCAAACGGGATCCCTTTGTTTAGCACGCCTTTCGACGAGGATGCTGTCGGTTTTCTGGAGACTGCCATCAATCCTGAAATCTATAAAATTTCCTCCTTCGAACTCACGCATCTCCCTTTGCTCGTCCGCGTGGGCGAGACCCGCAAGCCCGTCATTCTTAGCACAGGCATGGCGGAACAAGAGGAAATTAAGGAAGCTGTGGATACACTTGCGACCAACGGCTGTCCAGAGATCGTGCTTCTCAAATGCGTCAGTGCGTATCCAAGCAAGCCCGACGGCTTTCATTTGCGCTCCATGAATACTCTAGCCCGGGTATTCGAGCGACCTGTCGGGCTTTCCGACCATACGCTGTCCCACGAAGTCGCTCTCGGCGCAACGGCTTTGGGGGCGCGCGTCATTGAAAAGCATTTTACGGACAACCGCGCAGATGGCGGAGTCGACGCCGCGTTTTCCCTTGAGCCTAAGGAACTGAGCTCACTCGTATCCCAGGTTCACAACCTTCACTCCGCGCTGGGGTCCGAGACTATCGGCCGCACGGAACAGGATGGGGACCAACTTCGGTTTCGCCGTTCCATTTTCACTTCCCAGCCCATTTCAAAAGGCCAGCTTCTATCCGCCAGCAACCTTAAAATTGTCCGCCCCGCCATCGGTCTGCCACCCAAGCGCTGGAGCGAACTTATGGGGAAAAAAGCCTCTCGAGACCTCGAACCGTTCATCCCTCTCAAAGAGGGAGACTGGATCGACTAGTACCTACCCCTAGCTTCTCAATCTCCCCCAGCACTCTCCGAGGACCATGAAAATCCACAGTTGAATAACGGGCCTCGCCTTCTCCATCCGTCTGCTCCAAAAGACACTGCAAGGCTTCCTCCAGATTGGGGCTGAAATCCCTAATCGAATTACAACATTCAATAATCGGAAGCCCCCACTCCTTGCGGATTTTCTGAGCCGTATTCCTCTGATTATCCGCCACGGAGAGGCCAACAAAGCGCCTATTCAATGCAGCGAACTCGTAGACCGAAGAGCCACAGCCAATGATGCCAAAGCGGCATGATAGAATCCGCTGCCCTAGGG
>JAUHWE010000745.1 GCA_030424825.1 Verrucomicrobiia bacterium | reverse complement strand
ACAGACTATCGACGCCAATTGGCCGAGCTAGACTACATTATTGATTACCATAAGAGCCATTCCTACAAGAGTATCGCCAAGGTGGACCTGACTATGAATTCGCAGGTTCCGGTTACCCATGTGGCAATTGGCCGCTAAGGTATTGACATGTCTACTACGTGAATTCGAATCGCCTCTAAAAGTGTACAGATCTAAAGTAATTGCGGGAGTTGAAATAGGGACAAGTAAGATTTCGGTCTTGCTCGGTGAGATTGTGGAAGGACGCAGCCTGAATATTATTGGCTTGGGGCAGTCGTCCTCAAAAGGCGTTTTGAAGGGAGACATCGTAGATTTTCACGATGCCAGCGATTGCGTACATGCGGCGATTCTCTCTGCCGAGGACCAGGCGGGGGTTAAAATCGATGGGGTTTATCTGGCGGTGAGCGGAAGCGATATTGAGGGTTTTCCAAGCGAAGCTTCTGTCAACGTGACCTCTCGAGAACGGCGTGTGTCGATGGAGGAGATTCATCAGGTATCCAGTTTGGCAAAAGGCAGAGACTTGCCGGATGAACGAGCGGTAATTCACCATTTGAAACGACCCTATCGGCTGGATAATCGCGCGGTCGAAATGCCGCTCAACCTGGAAGGTGATCGGCTTGAGGCCAGCTATTGGACGGTTCATGGCAATGCGCGTAAGATCGGAGATGCCATTCACATCATAAATGGATTCAACCTGCATGTTGATGATGTCGTGTTGTCGGCACTGGCCGCAGGTTCGGTTGTCGCGTCGGACGAAGAGAAAAAGAACGGCTGTCTTGTTTTAGATATCGGACAGGGCGCCACCGACTACGCTGTCTATCAGGATGGCAGCTGTGTCATGGCGGGCAGCTTGCCCATTGGTGGGGACCATATTTCCAATGATTTAAGCATTGGGCTTCGTATGCGTTTAAAGCAGGCCGAAAGTTTAAAGCATCGATACGGCACGGCAGTGGTTGAGCACAAAAACAAGACCGAAAAAGTTTGGCTCAACAATGACTTTGAAATCGGGGATAGGCCGATTCCCTTGTGGAGCATAGAAAAGATCGTCGAGTTGAGGATGACCGAGATCTTCGAAGTGATTCAGAAGAAGCTGGGTGCATACGGTCGGCGGGATCGGCTTTCTGGAGGAGTGATTCTCTGTGGTGGAGGCGCCAATCTAAGACGAGTGGATGATTGTGCGGAATCCGTTTTTGAGGTTCGGGCCCGAATCGGAGATAACGGAACCATGGCATCAGGCGAATTGAGGGAATCCCAGTACAGCGTTGTTTTGGGACTTCTGAAATATGGACTGCAATACCAAAGCAAACTGGGTTCTGAGGGCAAGAGGGCAGGCCTTTTCGGAAAATTAAAGGAACTGTTTCAATAGGAAACCCAATACGCGATGAACGAAATCGAACGCATTAAAATGAAGGTTGTCGGAGTGGGTGGAGCAGGATCCAATATTGTGGATCGATTGATGCTTTCCAATCCATCAGGAGTGCACCTGACTGCCATCAATACCGATGAACAAGCTTTGTCAGGATCGCCCGTTCTGGATAAATATTGTATTGGCGAACGTATTACGAGAGGACTTGGAGCGGGTGGGGATCCCGCTGTCGGCCGTGAGGCAGCATTGGCAGATAAACAGGTCCTCGAAGGAATTGTTAAAGATATTGATTTGCTTTTTATAACCGCTGGAATGGGCGGGGGAACCGGTTCTGGGGTGTCACCCGTGTTGGCAGATTTGGCTGCTCAGAGAGGAACTACCGTGATCGCGTTTGTCACTATGCCTTTTACGATTGAACGAGCTGGTCGGGCGAAGGTGGCTAAAGAGGGACTGGAGCGCTTAAGGGAGGTGGCAAATGCGGTGATCCCGCTTCCGAATGACTTGCTAATTCAAGAAAGTGATCCGGGAGCGTCCCTGCTAGACGCATTTAGCCATGCGGACGCCTGGATCGAAAGAGCGATCAAGTCAATTTGGTCAATGATGAACAAGACCGGTTTGATAAATTTAGACTTTTCCCAGTTGCAGCAGGTTTTTTCTCACCGGGCAGGAAAAACGCTTTTCGGCTTGGGTGAAGGCTCAGGGGAGAATGCATCAGCAGACGCCCTAGAGAATCTTAAGCTTTGTCCACTCCTTCATACCCCTGAGTTCTCGAAAAAAGCAGATCAGCTTTTGGTCAATCTAGTCGGCGGCGCAGGTTTTAGCATTAGCGAAACGCAGCTGATAATGGACAGCGTGACGGAATCTTTTGGGAAAGACGCGAATGTCGTGATGGGGGCCGTGATCGACGAATCTCTGGGAGATCGGGTTGAGATCTGTGTGATCGGTACTAGCGACATCAGTGATATTTCCATATTTAGAGGGCGCAAAAAGCCAAGACCTCCTGTTCTCGAGATTGAAAATGAGCCGTTGTCGCTAGTACCGATCACACAGATCTCAACCCGATCT
>JAUHWE010000744.1 GCA_030424825.1 Verrucomicrobiia bacterium | reverse complement strand
TTCTGCCCTCCTCGATGGCATTCAAGTAATTCCCTGCCAAAGATCGTTCCTGCTCCAAAAACTCATCCACTACCTTGTCCGTGACCACCCGGATCTCTTCCTCATATTTCCGAACTTCATCGAGATAGGCTTGATAGTCTTCGTCGCACTCAGGATGTTCGATGATCGGCAATTCGTCGGGATCTCGTGACGATGCGAACACTCCATGTAGTGAGTAGTAATCTGCGGTGGGGATCGGGTCGAACTTGTGATCATGACAACGGGCACAGCTTACCGTTAGCCCCTGTAAGCCCCGGGTAACTACGTCGATCTGGTCATCAATGATAAAATCCTTTCTGCCAAAAAAAGTACGCCCCAAGGTGAGAAAGCCCATCGCCGCTAAGGTTTCCCGCTCTTCACCGAGTTCCAATTGGTCAGCGGCAATCTGCTCCACCACGAACCGGTCAAAGGGTTTATCCTCATTAAAAGCCTTGATGACATAGTCGCGATAGGTATGGGAAAACGAGTAGCGTCCCCTCCGAAATATACCTTTCGTATCCGCATACCTAGCAATATCGAGCCAATGCCGGGCCCAGCGTTCGCCATAGGCGGGGGAATCCAAAAGCCGTTCTACCAATCTTGCATACGCGTCAGGTGACGCGTCATCCACAAACGATTGCACTTCCTCGAATGTCGGCGGCAATCCTGTCAAATCATAGGTTAGGCGTCGAATGATCGTTCTCCGGTCCGCCAATTCATTCAGTTTCAGGCCCTTAGCGGCAAGCTTCTCAACAATAAAGCCATCGACGGGCGAAGCCAATATCCCACCCCCTAAGGAGGGCACGTCCGGCTTTTCCAGTGGCACAAACGCCCAATGCGTTTCCGCATACGACATGTCGAGGGCCGGGTTATAGGAATCATCCGCATCGGAACATACGATAATCGTTCCGAGAAAACCCCACACAATGCAAACGACCTTTCTAGCAGACTGCCTCATTTCTACGCAATTAGCTCGTGCACAACTTTTCCATGCACATCTGTCAGACGAAAATCCCTGCCCGCATAACGGTAGGTTAGCCGTTCATGATCGAATCCCATCAAATGAAGAATCGTAGCGTGAAGATCATGCACATGCACCCGGTCCTCTACGGCCTTGAAACCAAATTCGTCGGTCGCCCCATGCACGTACCCGCCTTTAATACCACCTCCCGCCAGCCACATACTGAATCCGTGATTATTGTGGTCCCGGCCATTCACTTTACCCTTGTTCGCTCCGGGTACTGCCAGTTCCACTACAGGTGTTCTCCCAAACTCGCCGCCCCAAATAACAAGCGTATCATCGAGAAGTCCTCTTAATTTGAGATCTTTCAAGAGGGCCGCTATCGGCTTGTCGGAGTCATGGGCCAATTCCCTATGTCGCTTCTCTAAATCGTCGTGATTGTCCCAAGGCTGGCGAAACCCCGTCCAAACCTGCACAAACCGGACCCCCCGTTCGGCCAATCTACGGGCAATCAACAACTGCCGGGCTTGCAGTCCCTCGCCATACATATCACGAACCGATTGCGGTTCCTTCGATATGTCGAACGCGTCTGTCGCTTCCATCTGCATTCGATAAGCGAGCTCAAACGACTGAACGCGCGCATCAAAGCGCCCGTCGTCGTCTCGCTGTGCCGCGTGATGAGCATTGATCTTTCCGAGCAAGTCGAGCTGCTCGCGCTGCGTACCATAATCGATGTAGTTGTTTTTCACATGCTCGATCAATTTCTCGATCTCCTCATGCTTGGTATCAATATAGGTCCCCTGAAAGATTCCTGGCAGGAACGCGTTTTGCCAATTGAGCGCATCGGAAACCGGAAACCCATTGGGGCACATGGACACGAATCCCGGCAGGTTCTGGTTTTCAGTGCCGAGCCCATAGGTTAGCCAGGAACCCATGCTCGGTCGCGGTAGTCGTGACTCGCCACAGTTCATGAGCAAAAGCGAGGGCTCGTGATTTGGGACATTCGTATGCATCGAGCGAATCACGGCAATGTCATCGATACACTCGCCTACATGCGGAAACAATTCACTGACCTCGATTCCGCTTTGACCATAGCGTTTGAATTCGAAAGGCGATCCCATCGCCGCACCCGTAATGCGCTCTGTCTTTAACTTGGTGGGCAGTTTCCTGCCATGCCATTGCGTCAACATCGGCTTCGGGTCGAAGGTGTCAACTTGCGAAGGACCTCCATTGGCAAAGATGTGTATTACACGCTTTGCTTTGGCGGCAAAGTGAGGAGCTCGCTCCGTCAGCGTGGTTATTGACTCGCCGCCTGATCCCATTGCGCCGGGGCCAAGGGTAGCTCCGAGACCCAAAGCGCCAAAGCCCATCCCGCAGCGATTCAGAAAGTCGCGCCGGGTGTAGAGAATATTGTTTCGGTCATGTTGGGGCATTCGAGAACGTACTTGGGAATAAAAAGATTTCTGAAAGGATGAACG
>JAUHWE010000743.1 GCA_030424825.1 Verrucomicrobiia bacterium | reverse complement strand
AAATGAGCGAAACACGAAAAAAGTTGGCCTAAACGCAGAGATCACGACTTATTGGACACTTTCTAAGATTTATTACGATTCTGAGAATAATATCGCAATCCCTCGATTGCTGGTTGGGGACCGTAATAGCTCGCGATAGTAAAACTCCTAGCGACTTAAAAGGAACCGCGACGCATCCACTACTTGATCCCGATGATCATGGAATCGGGACCGACCAAGTGCTCTACCCTCGCCTCTTTGAAACCGGCCTTCTTCATCCAGGACACGCAATCGGCACCGGTGTAGTCAAAACCGCCCGATGTTTCGATCAGCATGTTTAAACTCATGAGCAATCCGAAAGCGTTCTCTCTCCGGTCGTCGTCGATAATCGCATCATAGACAATCACCGCCCCTCCTTCCGGCAGGGCCTCGTAGGCTTTGGCCAGCAGCAACTCCTTCTCCTCCAGGTTCCAGTCATGGAGTATGTGCCCCATCAATACAACGTCGGCTTTGGGAATGGGATCCTCGAAAAAACTGCCACCCACGAAAGCAATACGGTCCGACAAGCCCAAGTCGTTCATGTACTCCTCAAAAATGGGCTCCACTGGGGGGAGGTCGAAGCCAATGCCTTTTAGATGCGGATTCTGTAGAGCGATCTGAGCCACCAAGTCGCCTTGGGCCGGGCCCAGATCGACAAACGTCTGGTAGTCTTTCCAGGGAAACTTAGCCGCGATCGCCAGGTTCGCTCCGTGGCTTACCCCGGTCATGGCTTTGAGGAATTCCTTTAGACGGGCAGGATCCGCATAGAGAATGCCGAATAAGTCGACATCGTTCTTAGACTCGTTCTGCGGCACCCCTGTTCGCAGCGCCTCCGTCAAGTGTGCCCAAAACGGATACAGCCGGCTATTCGCCATCTCAAGTATTCCTCCAATGTAGCTCGGCTTGTTCTTGTCGAGAAACAGGTCGGTCTCAGGCGTATTCCGATAGATTCCGTCTTCCCGATCTAGCATGCCTAGACTGACTAGAGCGTCTAGAAAATCGCGAGCGCTGCGGGGGTGGAGACCTAAGCGTCGTTGCAGCGCATCTAGATCCTCCGGATGCTTCGCCAATTCAGTAAACAGCTCAAGCTCTACCGCGCTAAGAAGCGTTTTCGAAGCCCAGAATCCCGTTCCAAGCTGCATGATCTGATCGGGTGAAAGCGGTTCGTCATTCATCGTGCGAAGACTAGACCCAAAACCATATTCAAGCAACTTCAATTTTATCAAAAAACAGGATACGCCTCGCCCAGTTCCGCCAGCCCCTTCCTTCCTATCCATCTTGTACTAAGGCAGGGCAAGAGCGCGTGCCGAACGCAGCCCGTAAGGCGGCGTAGGGTTGCTTCGCTATCTGCAGTCCGCTCCGCCAGGCGATTTTCAGCTATGCTCACAATTGCCATAATTCTCAGTATTGTAGGCTGGGTCGTCAAAGACCCCAACAAGTCGGTGGCTGACCCGGCAATCTTAGGCGAGAGGCGGGTCAACGACCTCGCCCGACAAAATAGAGCGGCTAATTGTCCTCTAATTCTTTTGCCCGGTAGAAACGTCCGGACTCTGAATGGATCTCTGGATCAACGATTGTTTGTACCCCATCGAAATCGGTAACCGTCATCCAGGGTTCCCACAGTTTCAAATCAGCACTTCTTTCGATGACAAAACTCATCTGCGGCTCGCCACTTAGCACAAAGCGGAATTCGAGATCCTCCTCGTGGCTGCTTCGTCCCAAATTTATAATTCGAGGCAAGGGATGGCCTGAGCCAAGACTCAGCGTTCGCTCAACGCTGGTGATGTTTCCCTGGGAGTCCTTCACGCTTATGGTCAATAAACCGCGCTCTAAATCCATCACCGGAGGATCGATATCCATTTTCCAAATATGATCACCGTCCCCAACTAAAAAAGACGCGAGTTCAGCTCCGGGCGGTTGGCCGTTAATGGGAAAATCGGCAACTACTGAAATCGATTCCGTATCGAGACCTGAGTAGTAGTCAAAGGCGCCGATACGAATTTCGGTCATCGGAGATTCCGACCGTCCAGACCGGGGACGGGATACGGCTAAGGCGGGACGAAGGTCGTCGGCAAACCAGCCAAACACGGACTTCACTTCATCCGGCGAGTCGATCGGAGCGCCTAAATCGATCCAACGGGCGAACATCATTTTTTCCTCTTCGGTAAGCGGCGGCACCCCCGAATCGGGTGGCGGCATAATCGTGCCATGGTAATCGATATCGACCAAGTAGTCATTCGCGCCTTCGGGTAGCGTATTCGGATCTCCCGGTACCGTTTCTGTTGGGTGATCTTCGTTAGTCCATCCATCCAGTCGCCTTCCGAATAGCTTCCAAATCAACAAACTCCGGCGTGATTGGAAACTGCGGACATACCGCGACGCATTGGTGCCAAACCATTTGCCGTATCGAATAACCGGCGGAATTCCATATTTCGCGTCCT
>JAUHWE010000742.1 GCA_030424825.1 Verrucomicrobiia bacterium | reverse complement strand
GTACTCCGCGGGATTTCCAGTGAATCCATCGGACCGCCCAACTGGTGAAAAACGGAATTCCCTGGCCGCCGGCCATCGCGATGCGGTGATGTATGTATTGTTCTACCTGATAACGATTTAGGGGAATTAGTTCTGTGTGGACAAGGATGCGTTGCCGGAGTTGCCGCAGGCGTTTTTCACCCAGAATACGTTTAAATTCAGGCTGTCCCATCAGAATGATCTGGAGCAGTTTCTGTTTGTCGGTTTCCAGGTTGGAAAGAAGGCGAAGCTGCTCGAGGAGATCGAAGGTCAGGTTCTGGGCTTCGTCAATGATCAGCAGGATGTCCTTTCCTCGCTGGATGCGGTCCAGAAGGACGTCATTTACCTGCTTCACCAGGCCGCTACGGCTTCTGCTGGAGCCTTCTTCTCCGAGTTCCGACAGGATCGTCTTGAGAAGCTGAGTCTCGGTGATACGCGGATTTAGGATCAGTGCACTCTCGTATTTCTCCTCGTCGATTTCGTTGATGAAATGACGACAAAGCGTGGTCTTTCCGCATCCTACTTCTCCGGTCAACACTATGAAACCCTTCTTTTCCGCTATCCCGTACTTCAGGTGCTGGAGGGCCTCCTGGTGAGTTGGGCTCAAGTAGAGAAAATTAGGATCGGGAGTAATGTTGAACGGCATCTCTTTGAGGCCGTAGAAACTCTGATACATGTGAGTAAATTTTTTCTTAAATTAGGAAGACGCTGCAATTATATTTTTGCAAAGGAAGAGGGTTTATTCGTATTTAGCGTTTGTCCAGCATGAGTACCACTCGAATCTTAAATTTCTTTTTCCTCATTGTGTTCCTTTTAGCGAGCGTATTCGCGCTTTCCCATCTAGATGGGCGCTATGACAAGCTGGTGGCTACACGCGAAGCAGAGCTTACGGCAAAAAGCCAGTTGGCGGAGCTGGAAGCCAAAATTGAGGCAAAGAAGACCTCATTGGCTCGATTGAACCATGATCCTGAATACGTTGAGAGGATCATTCGCCAAAAATTGAATTACGCGAAAGCGGAGGAAACGGTCTTTAAGTTCGAGTTTGACGACCGTTGACTCGTATATGGGTCGGGTGGCCCGTTTCGATTGAATTTTTATGGATACGAAGGAACGCTTCGAGCAAAAGGGTCAAGGGCATGTTTTCCAGTATTGGGATTCGCTCGACCAAAATGAGCAAAGAGTCCTCAGGGAGCAGGCGGAAGAAATCGATCTCGATGAGCTTGATGGTCTGATTGAGGAACTCGTTCTGTCGGAGCAGGGAAGCTCTCTGGTAGACTACAGCAAATTGGAACCGGCTCCCTATGAATCCCTGCCAGAGAATGTTGTCACCGACAAGAAATGGCAGGAAGCCAAGCAAGCGGGTGAAGACGCGCTGCGATCAGGACGGGTGGCGGCTTTCACGGTGGCAGGTGGGCAGGGGACGCGATTGGGCTACGAGGGGCCAAAAGGGACTTTCCCGATCTCCCCGATCAAAAATAAGACGCTGTTCCAGCTGTTCGCAGAGAAAATAGAGGCAGCTCGAATTCGCTACGGATGCGCAATCCCTTGGTACCTCATGACCAGTCATGTGAATCACGAGGCAACCGTTTCCTTTTTTCAGGAGAACGACTATTTTGGGCTGGGTGAAGAAAGCGTGCGTTTTTTCCGGCAAGGTCGAATGCCTGCCGTGGACTTCGAAGGCAAAATCCTGATGGAATCCAAAGGCAGCATCGCTATGAGCCCGGATGGTCATGGGGGAGCATTGAGGGCTCTGGATCGAAATGGAGTCCTGAATGAAATGGAATCCCAGGGGATCGACTTGATGAGCTACTTCCAGGTGGACAACCCGCATGTTCAAGTCGTTGACCCCTATTTTATTGGTTTCCATGTCCTCTCGGGTTCCTCGATGTCGAGCAAGATGCTGCCCAAGGCATACGAGAAGGAAAAACTGGGGCACTTTTGCGTTTTGGGAGAACGGCTCGAAGTTGTCGAATATAGCGACATGCCTGACGATTTGACTGCTCAGAGAGATGATCGCGGGCAGTTGCGATTTATCGCGGGTAGTGTGGCGATCCATATCGTTTCGGTGGATTTCATTCGGAAGCTGACGAGTAAAGGCAGCTCAATCGCATTGCCTTTCCATAAAGCGTTGAAAAAGATCGCCTGTGTAAACGAAGCTGGGGAGACGGTCGCACCCAGCGAACCCAATGGGGTCAAGTTTGAGCTCTTCGTTTTCGACGCTTTGCCTTTCGCGGGTAAACCGATGATCATTGAGACAACTCGCTTAGGCGATTTTAGTCCGGTTAAAAACGCCGAAGGAGTTGATTCCGCCATAACGTGCCGAGCGGATCAGCAGAGACTCTTCGCCCAATGGTTGGAGAGTGTTGGGGTTTTCGTAGAAAAAGACGAAGAAGGGGTTCCTTTGAAAAAAATTGAAGTGTCGCCACTATTTGGATATAATTCTGAAACCT
>JAUHWE010000741.1 GCA_030424825.1 Verrucomicrobiia bacterium | reverse complement strand
TCCAATGCGTCGGGATGTGGGGATGCGAAGCGCTTTTGATCGTTGTCGAAATACTGGCCAGAGGCATTGGCGAACTCCTCGGATAGAGCCGCGCGGGTAAGGATGTCAGCGCCAATGCGAAGATCGGAGCCCTCGACTCCGAAGCCTTCCTTCACCATCTTGCTGCCGAGCAAGGAACCCGGATTAACCGCCACGAAGACTGGGCCCTGCGGATTTGATACCGCCATGCGTCGCGTCCACATCGTAATCGCCAGCTTGCTTTGCGCGTAAGCCTCCATGTCATTCAACTTCGTCCGTCCCGCCAAGGCGTCTAGGCTTACCGGAGACTGGGCTGCCGATGAAAGGTTGATAACCCTTCCGTTTGAATTCAAAGAAGATAAGGCCCGCATCGTAAGGTAAAACGGGGCGATCGTGTTCACTACGAAGCGAGCATCAAGTCCGTCTTTAGTGACAGGCTGCTGGAGTTTGAAGACTCCGGCATTATTCATCAGCACATCCAGTTGTTTGTGCTCTTTGGATACAATGTCTGCCAAAGTAGCGACTTCCTCCAAATCGGACAGGTCGGCGACATAACTTTTGATGGTGCCATCATCCGATCTGCCAGACAGCAATCGAACAACTTTCTCCAACTTTTCAGGATTGCGCCCGTGGAGGAGGAGCTTGTGTCCCAATTCGGAAAGCATTTTAGCCGTTTCCAAACCGATACCGTCGGTCGCTCCGGTTATGAGAATCGTTTTTCGCATGGTCTCTGCTTTCTGTAGGGAAATAGCTTCGTCACTTACCGCGACAAGGTGATGTCGTATTTGCCATCCGTGCGCACGTAGAGAAGACTGTCCATCGAGCCGTTTGAAGCAAGGCGGTGTGTCGCTTCTCCTTCCGAACCAAAATAACTGCCCGGCTCTAGGGACTTCAGCGCTGTCTGGCTCAGTTGATAGCGAGGGAGACCTTGGATAACCACCGCATGGAAAGTAGAGCCGTGGCTATCGATTCTACCGTCAAATCCAGCTGGCAACTTGATAAGCGTCCCGTTCAAATGCCCTTCTCGGATATCGCCCCAGAGAAAAGCGACCTTGGGACTGTCGGCATTTGAGGATTTCGTAGACTGTTCGATCCAAGTGATATCGGACGCATTCAACCAGACGATGTTCGACTGGTCCACATTGACGGGCCGTTCACCACTATCGAAGGCGTCCTCTTCGGGGAGAACGAGATAGGGCCCCTCTTCGATTTCAATATATGCCAGTGTATCCCTTCCCTTGGAAGCGGTTACATGCGCCTCTCCCTTGGGTTGAGTCCAGAAGGAACCCGATGGCATCCACATATTGGCGGCATCGGGATCGTCATTGTGCAGCAGACCGCGAATAACCACTCCGCGGTAGGAGACGTTGTGAATATGAGGGGGAGACTCGAAACCATCGTTCGGCTTTAAAAGAAACTTAGTGGGTCCTGTGCCGTTGCGATCCCCCCAGAGCGTTCCGGCGCTGGGGGCAAGGTCACCTCGTTTCGGATTGAGATAAGTCCACTCAACCTCGGACTTCAGGATGATTTTGTTCGTCTGCTTTTCCGTTTCATCCCCAGTTTGCGCTGACAGTTTTAGGTCAACCAAAAGGGATGAAATGAATGCTACTGTTAGTAATATGATTTTCATGACAACTAGTCCTTAAAGTGAGGCATCACTTCCTCTGCTAGGCGCTTCAGAGTGGTCTCGACGGGTTCCTGATTGAAGCGCAGGTTAAGAGCGACATGATTGATGCCCGCTTCTTCGAGAGCTTTGAGATGATCTATGAGGTGGGGAACGCCAGAGCGAAATCCCAAATGTATCGGGCGGGATGGCTCATCCGGATTCTCGGCCAGGTCGATGTAGAGCGATTGCATGACGGGCTGGGATGGCCTGCCCGCCTCTTCCACGCGGCTATTCCAGTTGCGTATGATTTGCGCTTGAGAAGACGCATTGCGGGGATAAAGCATCCACCCATCCCCGTGCTGCGCGATCCATTCAGGAGCTTGCTGGCTGCCTCCTGTTATCAGCAATGGCAATTTGCCGGCCTCCGGCTTGGGCAGCATGTCCAACCCACGACCGAGGCTACCGTAGTGATTTGTGAATACAGCCGAATTCTCTCCCATGCGGCGAATGTACTCAAAGCTCTCGCGAAACCGTTCACCGCGAATCTCAAAAGGCATATTCAACGCTGGGTATTCATCGAACCGGTCTCCCGATGCCACCCCGAGAATCAATCGCCCTCCGGATAAAACGTCGGCACTCGCGGCGGCCTTGGCGACATGAGCAGGATGGCGAAGGGGCAAAACGATACTCGCAACCCCAAGCGCTATTTTCTCAGTACTGCCGGCCAACAACCCCAAGTAGACAAAGGGATCGTAGACCTGGCCCGCATCGCCAAAGGAAGGCACATTGAAGGGTACGTCCCGCAACCACACAGCTGAGAAACCGAGCGCTTCTGCCAATTGGAT
>JAUHWE010000740.1 GCA_030424825.1 Verrucomicrobiia bacterium | reverse complement strand
CGGGCGGTAAGCGTTACCGATGATGCGGTCGAGTTTATTAAACATCAGGCCGTGGCCGGTAATCCGTTCTATCTCCAGGTGTCTCACTACTTCATTCATCTTTCAGCGGAAGCCACAGCCGAGACACTGGAAAAGCATAGGCAGCGCAAACCCGGCGAGGTGCATACGGCCTATTGGTATGCTGCCATGCTGGATGATCTCGATCAGGCCGTGGGACGCGTTATCGATGCGGTGGAAGAAGCGGGATTAGCGGATACAACTTACATTGTATTCACTTCGGACAATGGGGGAACTGCTCGCGATTTTCCACACTTCAACAAACCATTGCGAGCCGGTAAAGGCTCCTACTACGAAGGGGGTATCCGGGTGCCTTTCTTCGCGACAGGTCCGGGAATTGAGCCCGGATCTTATTCAACTGTACCCATTGTTGGATACGACCTGCTTCCGACATTTGCCGAGTTGGCCGGATCGACCTTACCGTTGCCACCGGAGTTGGAGGGCGGGTCGTTCTATTCGGTTCTCATGAATCGCGGCAAAGGAAAGGTAGGGCGTCCACGCGAAGGGATTTATTTTAGCCGGCAATTGGATGGCGTACTGATTCAAGGCAACTTTAAACTGATTTGCACCCACCGAAGCGGTGCGGTGCAACTTTACAACCTCGCCGAAGACCTGTCGGAAATGAATGACCTTTCTTCCACCCTGCCGGAATTGAGAAACCGAATGCTCAAAGCCCTTAAAGACTGGATGGATACGAACGATGTGATGACCCCATCGCCTCATTCTCCGAGAGGAAGACGGGAGTAAGTGAAAGAGCTTGAAATGCCTCCCTGATGTGAAACTACAAGCTTCAGCCATAATTTTCCAAGGCAGGCTCGATTTGATATAGGACGAAAGGAGGATCTGAGTGCAGAAGGAAAGAACGCTGCTCTCATGCAGCGGGAACTTACTGATGCAGCCTATCATCTCTTTTGAAACTGAGTCGGGTTAGAGTAGTTGTTAACCGAGATCCCACTATTGCGGGGAAAAAGGCCACCTTTACCCGTAAACTGGATCGATTGGGCCTTCGTCTTTGCCCTTTTACTTCAATAGAAAGGATAAGCCGCCGAAGAGTTTGGTTTGATTTCACCCGTGTATCGTGGGGCGGAGGTGAAATGACCGCGGACATTGATCGACAATTCTTCAAATGTACCCAACATAGCTCCTCTACATGTATCACATCTTCTATCATCCACTTACGCCCCTCCTCTCTATCATCTTGGCGATTGGGTCGATTGTACCGGCGTCCCATGCTTCAAACGAGGACTTGGGAATCGCAGCCGCTCGCGTGACGCAGATTATCGCCCATCGTGGAGCCAGCGCGGAGAGGCCTGAATGCACGCTCGCTTCTGCGAAGCGCGCTATCGAAGTCGGCGCGACAGCTACGGAGGTAGATGTGAGAACGAGTAAAGATGGGAGGCTTTTTATCCTTCATGATGCGACGCTTGAACGAACGACCAATGGAGAAGGGCTAGCCAGTGCGTTGACGCTCGCTGAACTTCAGAAACTGGATGCCGGGTCCCATTTTGACAAACGATTCCAAAATGAGCGGATCCCTTCCTTAATAGAAATGGCCGAATTGTGTCGAGGCAAGATCGACCTCCTTCTTGATTTAAAGGAGCAAGGAAATGACTATGATCGAAAGGTCGCTACCGTTATACGTGAGTACGGAGATCCCGCTAAAACGGTTGTCGGGGTTCGAAGTGTCGAACAGGCCATTCGTTTCCGAGAATTGCTACCTGAGGCGAAGCAGTTAGGGCTCATCCCCACAGTTGAGGATGTGGAGGCGTTCGCGAATGCGGGAGTTGAAATCATACGGATCTGGCCTAAATGGTTAGACGATGGAGATGTACCCGTAAAAAGGGTACGGGCGACCGGCAAGAAATTACACCTTAATGGAGGTACGGGTGAATGGGAGGAAACGGTGGCACTTCTGGTTCACAATCCAGATTCTTTAGGAGGAGACGATCCCCAGAAATTGTTGGCAACACTGAGGCGTATCGCAAGCGAATCAAAGAGATAGGGAGTAAAATGGTCTACCGATTAGAGATCTGATCCCTCCCTCGCCCGAAAATCGTGAATCAACTCACCCCTACGTCGTCTTTACCTCATAAAGGTCAGGTCCCTAACTCTACCAATTTTTCTGAATACTTGGGACTGGATGCTAGAATGTTTTCTTCAAACGGAAGGTGTGTGTGATTAATTGGCGTAGGAAACAATGATTGATAAAAGGAGAGGCGTTATTTTACTCGCTTTCCAAGGATGGGGCGAAAAGTTGATTGGCCTCATCAAACTTCTAAATTTTGATCCTTAGATTTAACGTTTTACAAACGTATCCTTATATCATATACTCGATCAGTGCTGAAAGGTCCTCTGCCTGGGCCACCGGTCCACCCGTAATCGTTTCAGCCACGCGCCGCGCTTGACCGCGCAATTCA
>JAUHWE010000065.1 GCA_030424825.1 Verrucomicrobiia bacterium | reverse complement strand
GGGAGTTAAGGAGTACTCTTCTGCGGCGGATAGTGATAGGAATCCTGCCTGAGCAAAAATGATGGACTGACAGCAGATACGTAGAATTCTCATGGTTTTATTCCTTGTTTGGGCCGCTTTGAGACACATCGCCTTGGGGGCCACCCTTGTCACCCAACGCTTTATCTAGGCCGGAGGGCATTGTCATAGATCCAATCGGCAACGGCGATACCCGCTTTCTGGCCTTCGATGTTGTCGGACATGGTGTGTATGCCGCCCCAGACGCGACTCATGCCCACTTCCCAGCGGGCGTCTGAGAGGCTGGTATAGGTGCGGACCACTCCGGGCAGTCCGTCGGAAATCACGCTAAACTCCACCTCGTTTCTTCCAATGGAGTGTTCGATCATGCGGGTCATGGCGGCGGTGTAGCAGCTATGTCCGGAAGTGTAGGTGGGGAAAGCGGGGGACTCCATGTTGGGGATGAAGTCGGGGTTTTGCTCGTGATGCGGATTCATGGATTTGTCCATTTCCCGAATGGCGGTTTCGGGACGCCAGATATTGTAGTGGTACTTGGTTTCCCATGCGGTCATTCCGGCGTCCGCTCCGGCTATGTTGAGGAGGGCGAAGGCGTGGGCGGTTTTAGCGACGTCGCCATCCATGCCGAGTTTCTTCAGGAGGTCGGCGAGAATCACATTCCAATGCCCGGGAGGCGTGGAGGTTCCCAAGTCGTCTGACCAGAAGGGGGTGGTCAAGGTCTGGTACTCGGTGCGGTCGGCTCCGTCGCGAATGCCCACCCGGTTTACGTACTTGAGCTCCTCCGCGTATTGCATGGAGTTGAGAGGCGGGTGGGGCGGGGCTCGAAACTGGGCGGCGCTTTCAAGGGCGAACGGTTCCACTTCGCCAAGGCGTGGCGTCACCGGGGGACGAAACCCGAGGGGGGTTTCCCGCCATTTTCCCGCTTCCTTGCTCGAGTAGGACCCTTCGAGTGGCAAGTCCATGCCCGAATACGACCGCTTCTTGAGGACCTCGGCGGCCACCTTCCTCCCCCAGTCAAGGCCCTTTTCTTTGGCCTTTCCATCGGGAATGCCCGCGAGGGCTTTATTGTAGGCGTTCTCGATGTAGCGGGGGTTCACCTCGTTGCCCCAAATGGCCATCAGCACGAAATGGGCCGTGGCGGCGATCGCGGCGTCACGGTCGGCCCCTTTCGGGGCGGGCTTGTCGACTAGCCAAGCCTCGTGCGTCCGGTCGAAACTGTTCACCGTGTCGTAGACGGCGACATTGAAGGTGGCCAGATGCACCCCTGCTACCGGGGCCGGATTGCGGGAAAGTCGTGTGGTGTTAATCGCCTCATTGTTCCAATAAAGGACGGGATTGTTCGCGTGAGCCTGGACAATGTAAAACGCACTTAATAGGGTAATGAACAAAGACAAAGTAGAAGCTCTCATGGGTTTGGGAATTTATCGAATTCTAAGACGAATTGAAGTAGGAATGCACCAAAATAAATCGGGGAACCTTGTTGAATCTAATTTTGGAGGATCATGACAGCATTTGAAAGAGAGCTAACAATGGCATCACTTATTCCTGTAACTCGAGATGCTGCTCGATGTCGACGTAAGGGTGAATCTGAATTCGATGACCTCATTGGCGAGTGTGATTCGCCAACATCGATACCCTCAAGGGATTCGTGTTTGTAGAACCAAAAAACCGTATTTGAGTCCCATTACGTACATCCTCAAAATGTGTGTCACGCATCGGAAGTGTATTGAGGCTGTTGGAACAGCGTTTCAAAGGGCAAAAGCAATCTTCGGAGTTTTGTACGTCGATTCCAGAATTCCCTATCCGGATCGGGTGTTGATCCAATGTTTTAAATCACAGTATTTGTGTTGGATGTTTTTTTGAAAAAGCCCCGAATCCTGGAATAAGGGAATACACCTCGTATCAATCACTCTATTACAAGTGCCTTCTGTACTCTGTTATGGTCCTGTCCTGAAATAGTAGGAAGCGCTTCTTGAAGAAGCGACGAATGCGTGTTCCGGAAATGCAGGTTAATGGAGGACTCCGCCTAAGAGTAAATGCTCAGTCCGAAGATGCCGCGCTATCTGAACGGTGCCTGGAGATGCTTCCGTGGGTATCATTGAATTGGGGATTCAATATTCAGGAAAAGGCAACGCAGTGTGAATCGTTCGGTCAAAGAGCAGAAAATTTAGAGCTGAGTGGAGATGGGTTGGCCAAAGGCTTGGTTGCCCTGCGTGAAGTCAGTGGTCTGACGATTGGTGCCCGTCTAACGATGCGGCGAATACGATGCATTTACTGCTTTATGTATTTGCCGGCATTGGCTGCGGTAAGGTCTTTTGCTCTCCAGCCTGGGCGGGCTGCTAGCTTGATGAGCTTGGCGGCTTCTTTGTTGCCGTTGGTAACCCGCATGTGCTTTGGGTCCCAGACGACGGATTGTCCGGTCCGGATGGCCAGCGTTCCCAGAACGATGACTTCGGTCAGCGGAGCGGCGTAGTTGAAATTAGAGCACGGTAATTTGCCGGTATTGATGCCGTTCAACCAATCGTCGAATATGCTCTTGACCCGGGGGAGCGTTTTGGGGACCCGCTTGCTGGGATTCGTTCGATATTCTTGCCATTTCGATTCCGGGAGAAGTTGAGGACTGTTGGGGCGCATTCCTTTGTGGTAGATAGCGCCTTTGGAGCCGAGCATGATCATCCCGTCGACAGGCATTTCGATGTCGCCCATTATGCTTGGCTTTGGAGGAAGCGTGGGTCCTTCGTACCACTTGAGGCGTACAGGTGGTCGCCCGTTGAGAGCGGGGAATTCATAGGTCACCACAGAACCGTTGGGAGTGAGAAGCGGATCGACTCGCTCGACCTCCACATCGACGCGGTTTGGAAAGCCGAGATCCATAGCCCAATAGGGTGTGTCGATGGTGTGGCAACCGATGTCTCCCAGTCCGCCGCAGCCGAAATCCCACCATGCCCTCCAGGTGAATGGATGGAGGTCGTCGCTGTAGCCGACTTCCTTATCAACGGGACCGAGCCATCCATCCCAGTCGAGGCCGTGTGGCACATCGACTTTCGGGGGAAATCGGGTACTGCTTAGCCCTTTGAATCCGAATCCTTTGGCAGGGCGATTGGTCCAGCAGATCACTTCTTCCACTTCTCCCACGAGACCGGCTTGGTACCATTCTTTGACGAGTCGTGCTCCTTCGAAAGCGTGGCCCTGGTTGCCCATTTGGGTGATTAGATTTTTCTTCTCGGCCAACGCTTTAAGCGTTCGTATTTCGTCGATGGAGTGAGCAAGCGGCTTCTGGACGAATATGTGCTTCCCCATGGAGAGGGCCAGGTGGGCGACGGCGAAGTGAGTGCTATCGTGCGTGGCGATCCCGACGGCATCGATTTGTTCGTCCATTTCCAGAAACATCTTTCGGAAATCCTGGAAAATTCTAGCGTCAGGGTAGAGTCGTTTGCAGCCGTCGAGGAAGTTGACCGACTCGCGTTCGACTCTCATCTGGGTGCGAGAAGGGTCGTTCCTCAAGTCGACGTCACATAGGGCGACGATGTTGCATTTCCCTATGAAGTTGCTTAGATTGCCCATTCCCTGGCCTCCCAGTCCTACCCAGGCGAGATTGGGCTTTCGATTTAGATTTCCAAAGCTCAGGTTTGGGAAAAAGAACGGAGCCGAGGCGGATGCAATCAGGCCCTTGGAGAAGGAGCGTCTCGTGATATTGTTTGGCATAAATCGGTTTCTCTAATTGGAATTAATATGGAGGGTATCGTCTCCCATATCGAGCTTAAGTCCAGAGTTCTTCACCCATTCTCCACCCTTGCCGAACGGGTTCTTTAGTGTACTGATTCAGCTCGGGCATATTGGCGACCTTCATGTTCTCATTATCCCATTCGATTCTCTCCCCCGTTTTCTGGGCGAGCACGCCGAGTAGCGCCATTTTGGTCAGGCCGACGGTGGGGTTCACCTCCGGTTTGCAACCTTCGTACCCGCTCAGCTTGATTCTGAGCTGAACGTCCTGGTGGCGACAGGCGGTTTTGAGGCTAATGGAGTTTGTATATGCGGCTGGCAGAGTTTCCGAGGACATCGAGCTGTTCGTCCTCAGATAGGGATTGGATGGATGCGCAAAGCGTTTGGTGCCAATGGGTGTACTCTGCTTTCAAAAGGCAAACGGGCCAGTCAGAACCAGCGAGGAGTCTGGCGGGACCAAATGCTTCTAGGACCGTATCGAAGTAGGGACGGAGAAGGCTTGGGCTCCATTGTGGGTCGATCACTTCGGTGACCATTCCGGATAACTTGCAGGCGACGTTTTCGCGCTTGCTGAGTGAGAGAATGCTTTTCTGCCAGTTTTTGTCGAACGCGCTTGAGCTGATTCTAGGTTTCGCGATGTGGTCGACCACGAATTGGATATTGGGGTGCTGGTCGACGAACTGAATGGTTTGAGGGAGATGTTTTTCGAATATGAGAATGTCGTAGACTAAATCTCGAGGTCCGAGCTGCCGAATCCCCTGGTTGAAATCTTCCCTCAAAATGTAGTCGTCGTCTTTCTCGTCGTGGATCACGTGGCGTACGCCGACAAACTTGGGGTTTCCAGAAAAAAGGTCTAGCGATGCATTGAGATCGGTGCGGCAGAGTGGGACCCAGCCGACGACCCCTTTCACTTTCGGATTCGACTCGGATAACTCGAGCAGCCAGCGAGTTTCCTCAATCGTTTGCCTTGCCTGTACCGCGATGGATCCGCCAATACCGTTTTCCTCTAGTAGTGGATCGAGGTCAGAAGGCAGATAATCGCGTTGCAAAACGGTTTGTTCACGGGAGATCCAGGCGTACTCCGCGGCATCGTATTTCCAGAAGTGTTGGTGAGAGTCTATTTTCATGGAAGCGGAAATATGGGAAACGTCTATGGAATCTCTTGGGGTAGGAGGCAAGCGACATTCGACTGAGCGTGCCGAAGTGCTGGCGGGACGATTTAGCGTTTGATATTCAAGATCCGAAAGGCAAATTGCGACGAATGCCAAGACAAGCAGTTTTTATTCTCACAGATACGCAGGGGACGGACGTCATCGGATGCTATGGCCGCCCAGAGATGAAGACGCCACAGATCGACAAAATGGCTGCGGAAGGGATCCGTTTTGAGCGGGCCTACTCGACTCAGCCCGTATGCGGGCCTGCCCGTTCGGCGATTTTCACAGGTTTGTATCCGCATTCCAACGGTGTTTTAGGGAATGATATGGCTCCCTGTCTGGATGCGATAACGATTGGTCAACGCCTTTCTGGATCGGGCATTCGCACGGGTTACATTGGCAAGTGGCATTTGGACGGGACGGACTACTTTGGCAATGGAGTTTGCCCGGACGGATGGGACCCGGAATACTGGTACGACGGCCGGCGCTATCTCGACAGCTTGGGAAGTAAGGGGGAGCGGGATTTTTCTCGACGGGTACCTGCTGCTAAAGATATGCGGGATAATGGATACGATGAGACCTTTACAATGGCTCATCGTAGCGTCGATAGAGCCTTGGAGTATATTGAGCGGTATAAGGATGAGGACTTCTTTCTTGTCGTTTCCATAGATGAACCACACCATCCGTTCATCTGTCCAGCAGAATACTTGGAAGCGTTTGAAGGTTTTGAATACAAACTTGGCCCCAATGCTAAGGACGACTTGAAGAGCAAACCTCAGTCCCAGAGGGACTGGTCCAATCATGTAAGGTCTCAGCTAGGGGACCGAGAGAGGCTTCGTATGGACGCGTTCTTTGCCTGCAATAGCTATTGCGACTACGAAATAGGCCGTATTAATCGTGCGATAGAAAAATGGATACCTGATGCGCTTTCAATCTATACTTCGGATCACGGAGACATGCTTGGTTCCCACGGACTCCTAGGCAAGGGGCCGAATATGTACGAGGAGATTTCGAATGTCCCTTTCATCGTTCGCTGGAAGGGAAAGTCACCCGAAGGATCCGTTGTCGACCGGCCTGTATCGCACATTGATCTGGTGCCTACGTTTTTGGAATTCTTTGGTCAGGACTCGCCAGAAATCCTACAGGGTAAAAGTTTGTTGTCCGTGTTTTCGGATCCAGACAGCTGTGATCGTGAACGAGCGTTTCTGGAGTTCAACCGATTTGAGCTAGATCATGACGGTTTCGGAGCGTTTTCACCGATAAGGTGTGTGACGAACCGGAGATTCAAGCTCGCTATTAATATGGCAGATAAAGACGAGTTTTACGATCTAGAGACTGACCCAGACGAACTTAGAAACCTCATAGACGATGAGAGTCTTTCAGAAATAAGGGACAAACTTCATGGGGAGATTATCGATTGGATGAATCAAACCAGGGATCCGTTTCGTGGCCCTCAATGGATTTCTAGGCCCTGGAATGATCGGACAGCGAGTAGTTGGGGAGGGCCGACTCGTCCGCGCCCAGCCGATGGTTTCAACCCTCATACCTTGCTTTACGACAACGCCGAACCCATAGATCGGTTGGAGTACGACAAGCATTGAAGCGCATTGCATTGTTATAGGTATGTTGGTGGCTTTGTGTCGGAGTGTTTTTCCCGGAATGAGTCGCCATCAAACGCCGTCGAATTCGTCTATATGGTATGAGATTGATTGTTGCGGTGATTGTACTGGGAATGTCCGGAAGTCTGGGATGGGGAGATTTTTTTCGCTTGGAAAGCCAGTCAGACTCACCTCGGCTGATCGAATTATACACATCGGAAGGGTGTAGTAGCTGCCCTCCTGCGGAGGAATGGTTGGGAGAGTTTCTGAACGATCCCGGTTTGTGGACGAAAATGGTCCCCGTGTCATTTCACGTCGATTATTGGGATCGCCTCGGTTGGAAAGACAAGTACGCGACCCGCGAAAATACGCTCCGTCAGTATCGGCTCAGGGATGAAGGTGCGGTGAAGTCGATCTACACGCCTGGATTCGTTGTTAACGGCAAGGAGTGGAGGGGCTGGTTTGAGGGAAAATCGCTTGGGGAAAAGGAAAGCAGCAGGGGTGTTGGCAAACTGATCGTAGAGGTGAATGCTGGCAATGTAGCCGCAACGTATTCAGGAGGACATGACGATGCCTTGCTGAATGTCGCAATTTTAGGAGTGGAGGTGGAATCGGCGATTGCGAGAGGAGAGAATCGCGGTCGATTGCTCAAGCACAATTTCGTCGCGCTTGCCCATCGAGAAATCCCTTTTTCCAATGGAAAAGTAGCGTTCGCTTTGCCACCCTTTGAGAAGGCGGTTGGTTCAAGATTGGGGATTGCGGCATGGATCGTTGCCCCGGGGAACACCCAACCCGAGGTTGTTGTTGGAGATTGGCTGCCGATTGAAGCAGTGAGGCGACGCTAAGCTTTTACGCAACGATTAATCCCCGTTGAGCCCAAGTCGTTGAAGATCGTATCTGCGACCGATTTGCTCTACTCGAATTCAGCCGGAACTCGAGAAGAGAAAAATCGGAAATGGGTTTAAGGAATTCTAAATTGGCCAATCGAGTGGCTTATATCCGCTCAATTGATACGCTTAGAATCTGGACGTCTTCAACGGGTTTGTCGCCCGCTTCGGTTTCGACTTCCTGGATAGCGAGGGCAACATCCATTCCTTCAATCACTTTTCCGAATACAGTGTGTTTGCCGTTTAACCAGCTGGCCCCCTCTGTGTTGGTGACAATGAAGAATTGAGATCCATTGGTACTGGGGCCCGAATTGGCCATGCAGACCGTGCCGTATTCAACCTTGCCGAGGAGGGTTGGCTGTTCGACGGGAGTGTCTGTTCCTATGAGCGCCTGCAATTCTTCGACCGTTTTTCCAATCAAGGGCTGTCCGGAGTTTGAGGCTTGGATGGCAGTAAACAAAGCGGCGACTTCCGGAATGGGGCTCTCTCCCTCGTGTTCTTGCAGATGAGGCGCGAAAAGAGTTTGAAACACCACGTTCGCGGCATCTTCATCTTTAATCTCGCCGGTAAGCGGCACCAGTTCGGGCTCAAAGCGGGTAAGCTTGTCGGTGGATCCTAGCAATGCCTGAAGCTCTTCCACGGTTTTTCCGATCAGGGGCTCGACGCTTTGAGCCGTCTGCATTGACTGGAAGAGAGCGGCGAATTCAGGAATCGGGCTATTTCCTTGATGTTCCATGAGGTGGGGACGAAAGAGGGTCCCAAAAACCTCGTTCGCGGTGGCGGCGTCAGTGATTTCACCTTCGAGTGGAACCGTTTTTCCTGCATAGCATTCATCCTGGAACTGGAAGCCGGGGCCCCCGGTGCCCGTGCCAAGAGGGCAGCCTCCTTGGATCATAAAGTCCTTAATGACACGGTGGAAAATGAGCCCATCATAGAAGGGCTCGTTCTTTTCTTCACCATTGGGCGCGGTCCAGGTTTTGGAGCCGTCAGCCAGACCGGCGAAATTCTCGACAGTAATGGGGGTCTTGTCTTCGAAAAGCTCTATTACGATCGATCCCTTGTTCGTTTCCATACGAGCAATTAAGGTCGTTGGCTTTTTCGAACATCCCGCGAGAATGGTAAGGATCGCGATCAAGCTGAGCGCGATGGGCTTGGTGTAAGAAATTTTCATAAGGGGCGAAGTAAGCGCGTTCACTATTTAAGCGGCAACCCCAATTTCGGAAGTCCGCTTATTATTGAGAAACAATTGGCCGTATTTGGTTAGTTAAAGATTTCTGCCAGCTTGGATTCGAGCTTAGCTCCCCTGAGGTTGCGGGCGATGATATGCCCTTCTGGGTTGAGCAGGAAGCTCATCGGAAGGGCATTCACGTTGTAAGCGGCGGCAAGCGGTGAGTCCCAGCCGAGGGAGTCGGAAATCTGTGGCCAGGTTACGCGATCGCGTTTTGAAGCGTTTTCCCAGAGAGTGCGGCTGTCATCCAGGTTAATGGCAAATATGGCGAAATTGTCGGTGGCGTGCTTGTCGAGGAGCATTGTATAGTGCCGGTTTTCCACGCGACAGGGAACGCACCAGGACGCCCAAAAGTCCACGAGGACATATTGACCCTTGAAATCCTCGAGCTTGTGGGGACTGCCGTCCAGCGAGTAACCAGCGAGGGAGGCGCCCTTGGCCCCGATAGCGGTGCGTTTGAAGGAGTCGACCTTCTCCATCATGCGTTTCGAAATCGCTATTTGGGGTTGTCCACCGGCGAATGACTCCACGATTTTCTCAAGCTCGTTGAGCCGGTAGTCCGGATCCCATCTCAACGAAGTCGCGTAGAGGGCGACGGAATTGCCGACGCGGTCTATGGTGAAGTCGTTTAGCTCCCGCCGGTGAGTGGCGTAGCCCTCTACCTCTTGCTCGGAAAGCGCTGCGAGCCGGTCGGCTGACGCGCCCGCTGCGGTCGCTTCGTTCAGAGCAGCTCTTGGCGGGTAGACGAGACGAGCCAGCGATTCCTTTCGGAATGCTTCGTAGGCGTTAAGAGCGTCCGTGTCGGGAGATCCGGAGACAATAAATCCAGGAGGCGCAGCGTCATCCGCATGAATGACAACGTGAGCGCCCTCGTCAATCGCCAGTGATAGCTTGCGATCCTGAGGCAGGACCACGCTAAACAATCCCGGTTCACCGGTGAACTGGGCGAGAAAGTTTCCCTCGGAGTCCGCCGAGAATTCGCCTTCTAGGGTGTGAGACTTCAGTTCTAGATTCTCTCGTAACAACTTGAGGGTCACCCCTGGACTCAACTCAGGAAGTGATCCGGATATCCAAAAATCTGCCCGAGCGAAGGGTGAAAACAGAACGGTTGCGGCTAAAAGCGGCAAAAGTCTCTTGCGGGTGCACGTTTGCTTTACATGAATTGGCATGAGTGATCGTGGTGGTGTTTTATCGAAAAGGTCTACGTTTCGAACATGGGTTTAATTTCAAAACGCCTCGATTTTGCGATAATGCCAAGCCTCCCCGTAAAAATTGGCAGTAATTCGATATCTTGGCTCGTAGAGACAGACTTAAGAAGAAAGATTAATAGATATTCAATTCCCGCCTCCTCCTTATGCCAACCCATTCATTCCTTTGCGTTCTGGTTTCTCTCGTACTTAGCCTAGTGGCATCCGGCCAATCGATGACTTCGTCTGAAATACACCTTGAGCTGCAAAAGCTGAAAACCGTGGGATCCGTCCTCTATGTCGCAGCCCATCCAGATGATGAAAATACGACCTTGCTTTCCTATCTTGCCCAAGAGGAAAAACTGGACACCGCCTATCTTTCGCTAACGAGGGGTGGCGGCGGGCAAAACTTGATCGGCTCCGAGTTGAATGAAGAGCTCGGCCTCATCCGGGCGAACGAGCTGCTACAGGCCCGAAAGATTGACGGAGCAACTCAGTTATTTACGCGGGCACGCGACTTTGGCTATTCCAAAAACCCGGAAGACACGCTCGAGAACTGGCAGGAAGACGAGGTTCTGGGCGATGTTGTCTATGCAGTCCGTTATTTCAGGCCAGACGTGATCATCACTCGTTTCAACCCCGATGAAGGACCGACCCATGGGCATCACACGGTATCGGCGCAATTGGCGTTGAAAGCCTTTTCCCTAGCTGCGGAGCCGAATGCTTTTCCGGAGCAATTGAAGGAGCTGAAAACGCATCAGGCGAAAAGGATTTTCTGGAATGGTTTCGGGCAAAGAAGAGGAGGAGGGGGGCCACAACCTGCGAATCTGGAGGACGAATCGCGAGAAGTGGTTTCCGTGGAAATCGGACGTTACAACCCGTATTTGGGAACTTCCTACACGGAGCTATCGGCGAAAAGCCGTAGCATGCACAAGAGCCAAGGCTTTGGCCGGGCGGGTCAAAGAGGATCGCAAGTCGAACGACTGGTCCTGTTGGACGGCGAACCGTCGGAGGGAGACTTCCTAAAAGGGGTCGATACAAGCTGGCGCCGCTATTCCGGTAGCTCCCAGCTGGATTCCCTCTTAGAGAAAGCTATCAATGAATTCGAATCGGCGGCTCCCTGGAAATCGGTCCCGGCACTGTTGAAAGTAGACGCTTTGCTAAAGACGCTTCCTGCGAATCGCCAAATTCGAGCCAAGCAGGATTCGCTTCATAAGCTGATTGCCGCGTCAATGGGGCTCCATTTACAGGCACGGGTGGCGCAGTCGGATTTAACTCCGGGCGAAGCGGTGCAGATCGATGTGGAGTGGGTAAATCGCTCTCCCATCGAAGCCAGGATCGTTAGCGTAGGAGCGAATCTTTTCGAAAGCGCCCAGTGGCCGAATAGAATCGGATTGGGCCGTATGGATAATTTGGATAAGAAACTGAGCGCAAACGCAGTCGAAGTCGTTTCGCTGAATGTGGAATTGCCCATGGGCTCTCCATTGACGCGGCCCTACTGGCTCGAGGACGAAGCGAGTGTGGGTATTTACAGTCTTCGCAACGAGCGCTTGCTGGAATTGGAGTCTATTCCGTCAACGCTTTCAGTCTCGGCGGTGATTGAAGTCGAGGATCGTTCAATCCCTCTCGCTGTTCCGGTGGTGCAAGTTGTCAGCGACCCAGTTAAAGGGGAGGTGCATGAGCAGGTAGTGATCCGTCCGGAGGTTACGATCACTCCTGACAATTCTGTTCTGCTATTTGAGAACGCCCAGGCGAAAACGATCGAAGTCCTGGTTCGAAGCAATGTTGCGATGGCCAAAGGGGAACTGATCGCAGAGGGCCCCCGCGATTGGAAGATCCACATCGCCCAGCCCAGGTTTGAGTTAAAGAGTCAGGAAGACGGGTATCGGATTCGGGTGGGCGTGACCCCTCCCGCTGCGGCATCGGAAGGCAGAATCGTCTTCAAAGCCATAGGTGATTCGGGGAAAGCGTTCGATTCGAGTTACAAGGAAATTTTCTACGAACACATCGGTCGGCAGCCGATTCTCAATCGGGCGATTACGAAAGTGACGCGGTTGGATTTGGCCCGTGGAGGTAATCGAATTGCTTGTATCGAGGGAGTGGGGGATACGGTTCCGGACACGCTTAGCAGAATTGGCTACGAAGTGGAAAAGGTCTCGATCGAAGAACTGGAAAAGGGGCGCCTGGATCGTTACGATGCCGTGATCCTAGGGCCTCGTGTGTTCGATGCCCACGCTGGTCTGGACAAGAGATTCGATGTGTTGCTCGCGTACGTGGAAGAAGGGGGAACTCTTGTTTCCCAGTACAATACGACGAGTTTCAGGACGAAATCACAATTTTCATCACCCTATCCGATTCGTTTGTCGAGAGACCGCGTTTCCGAGGAAAAAGTAGAGATGCGGATGCTTCAGCCCGGTCACGCCGTGTTTAACGTGCCGAATAAAATTTCAAGCCGCGACTTCGAAAATTGGGTACAGGAGCGAGGACTTTATTTTGCATCGTCATGGGATGATCGTTACGATGCTTTGATTTCCGGGAACGATCGAGGAGAGCCTCCGAGAGATGGAGGGCTGCTTGTGGCTCGGTACGGAAAAGGCTGGTATGTATACACGGGCCTTTCATTTTTTAGACAGTTGCCAAACGGGAATCCCGGCG
>JAUHWE010000739.1 GCA_030424825.1 Verrucomicrobiia bacterium | reverse complement strand
TGCAGGATGTCGTCTGATACCGTTATGATTCTAGAACCTGCCTGGAAACCTCGTTGAGTGGTTATCATATTGGCAAACTCCTCCGTTAAATCGACATTCGAAAGCTCAAGAGCTCTCTGCTGAATATTACCCACTCCATCTCGTCCCGCTACTGTCAACGCGTCTAAAGCACTGCCACCCGCGTTGTCGCCCGATAAGCCCTTGAGACCAGCTGCGCCAAATCCACTGTAGAGATTTCGACCATCACGTATGAGAGCTGAGGTATCATTAAAATCGACAAGCATGATTTGTCCCTTATTAAAGGATTCGCCATCCGAGAGGAAAAACGTGATCATCCCCTCTCTATCAATCGAGAAATTCGAGAGTTCTGGCGCATTTGCGTTACGCACTTGGTTCACTCTCTGTAGAGCCGCAAGTTGTGTCTCGGCTGGCGTGGCTTCGGAGGGAATCAACGCCTGGATCGCCGCAATATTGTTTGCCTGATCGGCTGTTGCCCCAAGATGGTTAAGATCCATCGTCGCCATCAAGTCAGATATGGCGGTTCCGGTTAGTCCGGTTTCTCCGGCATCAGCTGAAAAGAGAGCATGAAACATATCTTTGGATACGGCTCCTTCGATATCAGCGTCAGAAATGGCATCCGGCGTTGTCACGCTAAGATTCCGTTGAGCGATTATGGCTTTAACCGCATCTTGAGCAAAAGTGTGCCAACCAGGTACTTCCGCTATCGTCCCATCCCCATTCAGGACCATAGAACCCGACCCAATATTGTGCGCGCCATCCCAATCCAGATTTCCCGCTCCGTCATCGGCGATTAGATTGTTTGTGTAGTAGATCGAATTGCGAGCGACGCCATTCGGACTATATGGCCCCACAATTTCCTCAGCCTGACTTTTGTCAAAGCCTAAGGAAATATCCCCCCGCACACTTGGCTCAATCGTTCCAGATACTGCATCATTATTCTTAGTAAAACGCCAATTTCCATTACCATCTACGCTCGCATTGTATCCAATCGCTCCATCATTGGTACCTTGCACTCGAAATCCCTCGGTGGTCACTAGATTACCCACATCATCGATACGAAAGTCTCCGCCTCGAGTCGCAAACATGTTACCTTGATTACGCGTATCGCTTACAAGAAAGAATCCATCACCTTCAATGGCCATGTCTGTCTTCTGATTCGTACTGGATAATCCACCTTGGTGAAAAAGTCCCTTGATTGAATCAACCTGAACGCCAAGACCGACTTGGGACGCAGTGACATTCGAACCTTGTCCATCCTGAGGCGAAGGTGCCGACTGAGTAAGGATCTGATTAAATGTCTCTGAATAACTGACACGCGATCCTTTGAATGATGTTGTATTCACATTGGCAATATTGTTGCCAATTACTTCCATACCTTTCGCAAAACTACGCAAGGCACTGATTCCGCTACTTAATGCTCCAAATCCCATAATATTATAGTTTAAATTTCATTGTTCTGATTATTCCAGCAACCGGCTAGGGCTGCTCCACTTTAAATACTGAATCAATATCGTAATCTCTCCCATCCACAAAAATACGTGTATCCTCGCCCGTATCCTCAATACCCGTAGCTATACCTGAAACTTCTTCGCCATCAGCTGACAGAGTCACTTTCTTTCCTATATAGCCTTGTGAAGCCTGAAATTGCTGGAGGTTCGTAAACTCGCTAAAATTTTCATTCAGGGTGGACATCATTTCCAGCTCACTGAAACTGGCCATTTGAGCGATGAACGCTGTGTCGTCCATTGGTTCAAGTGGATCTTGACTCGCTAATTGCGTAGTGAGCAATTTGAAAAACTCATCTTGCCCAAGCGTTTTCTGCGGAAGCGATTTAGTATCCGTAGAGCTAGGATCGACATTAACGAAATCTTGGGCCTGAGGCCTTTGAATAAATTCTGTTGCGATATCTGACATGGGACTATGCGTAGGTTTTGAATTCTTGTTCTGTTTTCAGATCTTCCGAGGAACTCTCAGCGCTATCCGAAGACGTGTTACCAGCCTGGTGCCGACTAGAAGTGTTAGGGCGTCGACTACCATTCGGTCTCGATTCGCTTGACGTTTCTCCTTTCGACTGACCGCCCTTCTGATCGAAATTCATGAATTGATCGTTCTTCGAGCTCTCACTCTCCCCATTCGCGAATTGTGGCGCATTAAGTTTTACGCCCTTTAGATTCTGCTCATGGGCAAACTCCGACCAGCTCGACTTGATTAGGTTTTCCAATCCGGGCAAATCCGTTTGCATCGACGTGTTGACCTGACCGGAATCCATGGATACACGTAACGCCAGGCTTCCACCCTGATCGAAATTTATTCGAATAGAAACGGAGTCACTCTTGGAGCCAACTAGGCGATCTACACTCTTGCTAAGTGCAGTATAGATTTCCTTCGTCTCCTCTGTGGACTTCGTTGTATAGCTCACCGTTTGGGCCTTCGCCGCGAAGGAAGACTTACTAGAGCCTGAG
>JAUHWE010000064.1 GCA_030424825.1 Verrucomicrobiia bacterium | reverse complement strand
AGGTCCTTCAATACGAGGGCATTGGCGCTCCAGGGAGCAATGTCGTCGAAAATGGCGTCGCCATGAGTGACGATAATGGTCCCTTGGGCGATGTCGCAATAGTGGGCATTGGAGACTCTAGGATCGTGGTTTCCAGTCAGAAAGATTGGCTTCGCATTCCAGCTTTCGACCTTGTCCCTTAATTGGCCCATAGGTGGCAAAGGGTGTTCTCGGTGGGCAGGGGAGTCTTCGAATTTCTGCTCGAGAGTGTCGCCGTTGAAAATGATGGTATCGACTCCGTAAACGAGCCTCTCGAGAGCGTCTATTTCTTTGATGCGGCTAGCCTTATGGCCCCAGTGGAGGTCTGACAGAATTCTAATCACTTAGATGGGTGCGGAAAGGATTTATCGTGTTTTGCGAAAGAGCTTCTCCAGAAATGGTGAAATCGCAAATTGAGTTTGAAATATAGATCGGTGGAAGGCCTTGAATCTAAAGAATATGGGAGAAAAACCGATAGGGGATAGATGGCTACGTCGCTGGAAATTCAAATGATGATTAAAGCGGCCTCTTGTTCCGGAGGTCTGAGTCGTGATGCCATTCATAGTATTGGTGCATTGGCGGCGAGATCGGCTCGTCCGGAGCGGTGCTTGGAGGATGTCTTAGAAGAGCTAGATCCTAAGGACCAAGGCGGGCTTGAGAAGTTGCGCCGCATTAAGAATGCGACACAGAATAGTTCCTATTTGGACTAGATCGAGAGTGTTTCGACGGAATCGCCCTACAAGGTTTTAGAGAAGATCTTCGATTTGCGGTTTTGAGAAACGTAGCTCGCTTGGCGACTTTTCGGCAGAGAGTCCGAACCTGACTCTTTGAACCCGGTTATCGTCTCGAAAAATCCGACGCTTTGAGTTGAGAGGGCCAGTACCCGTTCCACACCGAGCTCTTTCAGTTTGAGGCAGGCGAAATTCGTGAGTTTCGATCCGATGCCTTGTCGCTGGTGCAAAGGATGAACAAACAAGGCGTTTATTTCTGCGGTTGAGGCTTCGTCTTCGAATCGAGTTATCAGAACGCAACCCACCAGATTACCGTCTATCTCGTAGACATAGAAGTTTTTGATATCGTGCTCGATTGACTCGATTGATCGGCGAGCCAGTTCCTCCTTCTCCACTGACCCGCTGGTGAGATTGTAGATTCTGGCAACGTCCGAGCGTCTTGCTTGTCTGATCTGCTGGTACTCGTTTCCGTAAACAAGGGTTCCCACTCCCTCATTGGAAAAGACTTCCCGGATGAGTCCGTCGTGAATATTACCGTTTAAAATGTGGATACGAGCGATCCCTCCTTTTACTCCTGCAAGAGCATGTTTCGCTTTGCTGAGATAGGGCTCCACGATCCCGCTGTTCCCGGAACTGGCGGTGAGTTTAGCTTCGAGGGCTTCTACGGATAGCTGATGGGCGAACTCGCCTTCAATTTCAAGACCGTCTTGTTCCGTTATGAAAATCGTCTTAGTGGCTTTCAAGGCGAAGGCGACTTCGATCGCCAGAAGATCGCTGTTTATCCGATAGGTATGTCCGTTCCGGTCGAAACCGATCGGCTGAATTATAGGAATAATGCTTTTGGAAATCAAATGGCTCAGGAATTCCGCATCGATTCGGTCGACCTTGCCGCTTCTCAGGAAATCGACTCCTTTGAGGATTCCTATCGGGGTGGAGCGAACAGAATTGGTAATGGCGCATTTCAGACCGGATTGAGTCAGCGCTTCTAGTATCTGGTGGGACGCCCGAGACGAGGCGCGTATCGCTAGATCGAGAGTGGGTTTGTCTGTGACGCCGGAACCATCCGCGTTGGATATTTTGATGCCACGACTTGCAGAGAGTTCTGTGAGCTGCTTGCTGATGCCATGGGCGATAACGACGTTGATCTGCAAACTTCTAAGCACCGCAATGTCCAAGAGAAGATTGGGGAGGTTCTCATTCTCGATGATAGCGCCGTCTAGCGAAATGACGAATGTTTGTCCCAGAAATCTTGGGACATAATTGAGGATGCCGCGTAAATCGGTCGGATTAATACTGGATATACCTTCGTCCATTTATGGGAATCGCTATTAGATTATAAGCTGTTGGCAGCCAAATGCCCGTTTAAACTCGTATCGTTATGAGGGTGAATCCGAATATGACAATGTCTAAGAACGTGCCAGTGGACAGGGGTTCGATTGCTGAAGCCTCGGAAGGCCGGGTTTACATTCGCTTAATCTGCCACTGATAGAATTTCTCGCTAGTGTAGAGTTTGACGGTGACCCATTCGTTTTCGATCGGTTGGGTATCGATGGAGAAATAGAGTGTTTTGGCGGGGCCATTGGATTTGAGTTCCGCAAGTTCGGTTTCCGTTTCGACGCGCATTTCCGCAAGAAGAATCAGCGAGTCCTCTTTGTAGAGAGCGGTTAGGTGGAAAAACGGGCTTTCCGCGAATGCCGCAGGGATTTCAAGAGCAATGGAGAGGGGTTGGGTTTGGTTAAAGGTGGGATCGGAAAGTACACCGGCAGCTATTGGTATCAGGATCGGCTTTCGAGGAATGTAGTAGACGATTTGAGAGGGCAGCTCCTCTTCCAACGGACGTTCGAGGTTATCTGGAACGATAGAGGGAGTATTCGAGATCGTCTTTCGGGCGATTGGGTTCACGGCGAGACTGTACCAGTCGTAGAGATTTTTCTCGGCGGCTCGTTCGACTCGGTCCTGCATGGCCCGACTGGGCTCGTAGGGCTTCTCTGTTTTGCGAAATGTGAATTGGAACCAAGTGTAGAAGACTATGAACGAGAGGATCGAAAGCGCTATCGGCCACATGGGCCAGGGCTTGCGGTCAAGGGGCGACCTTTTCGAATCTGGCGTCTGTCTCTCGTTATCCATAAGGACAGCTAGCCAAACCTAATTGGGCCCGAGATAAAGCCTGATCGTTTGAAATAGAGGTCATTTTTCGTTGCGCGGCGAAATACGCGGGGTCATTTGGTAGGTTTTGAGAGATGCAATACTGGAGCAAAACCTACATTCCCACGCTTAAAGAGAGTCCTGCCGAAGCGGAAATCGAGTCGCACAAGCTGTTGCTGCGCGCGGGCTTGGTCCGAAAGATTGGTGGAGGACTTTATGCCTTTCTTCCGCTAGGCAAACGGGTCTTAGACAAAGTTTCGCAAATTTGTCGCGAAGAGATGAATGCTGCGGGAGCGATTGAGCTTTTGATGCCAGCGGTGCATCCGGCTGAGCAATGGAAGGCGGGTCCCCGTTGGAATGCGGTTCGCGAGGTGATGTATTCTGTCAGCAGTGCTGGGTCCGATGCGAAGTCACCGGAAGAGCCGCAATACGTATTGGGGCCTACCCACGAAGAAGTAATAACCCCATTAATTGGTTCTGAGATTTCCAGTTATCGGGATCTGGGTAAAACATTCTACCAGATTCAGACGAAGTTCCGGAATGAGATTCGCCCTCGCTACGGTTTGATGCGGGCACGTGAATTCGTGATGAAGGATGGCTACAGCTTTGACGAGAGTGACGAGAAGGCAGAGGAAACCTATCATCAGATGGCGGCAGCCTATGAAAAGTTTTTCGCTCGCTGTGGGCTGACCTTCATTTCGGTAGAGGCGGATACGGGAATAATGGGAGGCGCGTTTTCACACGAGTTTATGGTACCTGCAGAAGTGGGTGACGACGACGTCGTATATTGTGAAGAAAGCGGATATGCCGCTAACGTGGAGAAGGCGACCAGCGGGATCGTGCCGGAAGGCTATTCGGTCGAAGCGCCGGCTGGAGATCTCGAGGAATTTGAAACACCCGGTGCAACGACGATTAATGCGTTGAGCAAAGCGCCGTACAATGTGGCGGCGGAACAGCAATTTAAGACACTACTCTATGTCGGTGACGGAAAGCTGTTCGCTGTAGTTATTCGCGGTTGCGATGATTTGCAGGAAGCAAAGCTCGGGAGTCTGGGATATGAGCTGGTTCGCCCAGCGACTCCCGATGAGATCGAGCCGGTCATGGGGGCAAAGCCAGGAAGTTTGGGAGTGGTAAAAGAGTCGATCAAACAACGAGGCCAGCTTGATGGCGTGTACGCGGACCATGCCATAAAGCTTGTGGGTAATGGAGTGACCGGTGCAAACAAAGACGGGTATCACATTCGGAACGTGAACGTGGACCGGGATTTGGATATCGATTCCTTTGGAGACTTTCGCGAAGTAAAACCTGGCGAGCCTTGTCCGAAATCTGGAAAACCACTTAAAATTGCTCGAGCAATTGAAGTAGGACACATCTTTAAACTGGGTACCAAATTTAGCGAGAACGAATCATGGGGAGCGAAGTTCCACGATGCAGAAAAGCAAACAAAACCAGCTGTAATGGGTTGCTACGGTATTGGCGTTTCCAGGACGATTCAGGCTGTTATCGAGCAGTCCCGTGACAAGTGGGGGATTGTGTGGCCCTGGAATGTCGCTCCCTATCATGTCGTCGTTACTGTGCTCGATCCCAATATGGAAGAAGCCATTGAACTGGCGAATAAGATCGGACGTGCTGCTGAGTTGGAAGGGGCAGATGTATTGGTCGATGATCGGGATGAGCGTCCTGGGGTTAAGTTCAAAGACGCGGACCTTATTGGAATTCCGCTGAGAGTTACTATCGGAGGAAGGGGATTGAAAGAAGGTATTGTAGAGGTGAAGTGGAGGAATGAAGACGAGGCCCGTAAGATCGCGATTGATGAAGTCTTGGAAGTAGTGACTTCGGAAATACGCACAAAAGTATCTTCCTAGCAATGGTGTCACTCATTGGAGGTGGCGGATCTTCCGCTCCAGAAACCCGTATAAAAGATGCGATAGAACTGTCGGGTGTTTGGAACGTGATCGTCCTGAATGATCCGGTAAATCTAATGTCTTACGTAACGATGGTTTTCAAACGGGTGCTTGGGATGTCTCAATCGGATGCCGAAACCCATATGATGGAAGTGCACGAGCTCGGTCGTTCGGTTGTCTGGACCGGAGAGCGAGAGAAGGCGGAAACCTATTTGTATCAATTGCAAGAATGGCATTTAACCGCAATTTTAGAGAAGAATGAGTCGTCAGCTTGAATTTAGGCTAGATGCTGAAGCGATTCGTCCACTCGTGGAGCATGTACGAAGCTTGTTGTTGGAATTGGGGGAGAAGTTGGCGACTCCAAACAAGGCTCCTGAAGACGATGAGATAATGTCCGACTTTTGGTCGAGAGACCTTCTCCACTCCCAAAGAAAAGATGTCGCTGCCATTGCCGAATTGTTTGACGACGATTTCATGGAAACCGGTCGAGCTACGGAGGATGAAGAAGACGTGGATATGGTCTTGAGAGGGTGCACGGCGGTTCGCTTAAAACTGAGGGAGTCGACATTAGCGAATATTGATGATGAATTATTGGAAACGGGAGAATTGAGTTTGGCAGAACTAACGAGCGAACAAAAAAATGGATACGGAGCCTATGTCTTGTTTGCGAGCCTGCAGGAATTGATTATCTCACAAATGGACCCATGAAGGGTGAGGTTGGTAATCAGTCTGCTGGCAAAGCCTGCCAAAATTGTGGAGCGCCTTTGGATTCAGCATTCGTTCATTGCTCGGTGAGTTGCGCGCTTGCGGCTCGCATCCCTGTCGGGAAAGATGCGCTTCCAGTCTCTTGGGAATTGTCGGTATTGCTGGCATCTTGTTTTGTATTGTTTAACCAGTTCCTGTTTTTGGTGGCTGGTTGGGTAAAATCCAGTCGCGAGTCGATGGAATCGGGTGAGCGTTTTTTCTCGGCGTCATTAGTTGCGGGATTGCTCTGGCTGATATTCATGGGAGTTGCGTGGGCGGCGCATAGTCCGAAGCGGTGGGGTGACTATCTAGCAGGAATTGTCGGGATCCTGATTCTCGCACTTCCGTTGGTAATTTCAAATCTCTCAACAAATTTCACGTCTCGCTTAGCCATTGTTAACCTATTGATTTCCATATGCTTGTATCGTGGGGTATTCTACCTATGGCGCACGTCAAAAAAGAAGGAAAAATAGGATTTTTCTGGCATTCCTGTTGACCCCTGGGACGGGTTGCCTAGGGTTCTGTTTTCACGCGCCCGACCGTGTTCGAGGCGTTAATCAACTGCTCTTTGCCTACCTTAATTTGACGGGAGACGTGATGAATGGAGGATGCTCAGCCGTAAACCGGACCGCAGAATTCGTTTTGATGTCACCCACTTGGACTTACCAAGGACAGAGAGCCTTTTGGCGTACGGCACTGTGGTGGGGCGCGTGAATTTTTCTTCTTTTTAAACTACCTGATCGTGGAAGCGCGGTCTGACGTACGTTTTTAACGTTTGCCCCAGCGAAGAAAGTCCTTGTATAAGAGCGAAATATGGACCCGAAGATCTACCAATTCCTACATGTTTTTTCCATAATTCTCCTCACAGGGTTTACCTTCGCTATCGCGGCGAATCCGCAGAAGCGCAAAAAGAAGTTGATGGCGATCGTGACTGGGATCTTGGCTTTAGTGGCCCTGGTAGCAGGAGCTGGGTTGATGTCTAAACTGCATAACAACAACTGGGGACAGGGCTGGGTGATTGTGAAAATACTCGCTTGGCTGTTCGTTTCCGGATTGGGTGGGATGGCTTACAAAAAGTCGAAGTCCTTTATTCATGCTGGGCTGGTGATCGCGGTAGGTGTCGCAGTGTTCATGGTGTATTTCCGGCCCTTCTGATGTCGGCCTCGGATTCTGGACCCTCGCTTTGCGGCGTTTGGATCAGTCCTGAAGGGCAGACCCATCTGGCATGGGACGACGGAGAAGGCCCTCGCAAAACGGAAACAGCCGGTTTCTCGCCTTTCGTGTGGGCGATGGATAGCGCGATTGGGGATCTTGTCGTGGGCGCGTCCGTATCGCCGTTATCGGGAAGCGCGAGCTATCGGCATTTGATCGAGTTCGAAGACCTTGAGGACTATCGTGGTTTTGTAAAAGATAAAGGACGATCGGGTTCCATTGACTGGATACGTCAATTGGAACAGCAGTTTCTGCTAACGAATCAAGCGCGCCTATTCAAAGACATGCCATTCGTAGGCCTCCGCCGGATGCAACTCGATATTGAGACCGCTTGTTCTGAGGAAGGTGGATTCAGTGATCCGAAACGAAACGAGGATCGAGTGCTGGCCATTGGAATTCAATGCGGTGACAAGGTGGATACACTTGTCTTAGAGGAACGGACGAATGAAGCGGAAAAGCGTTTGTTGGAGCGGTTAATCGATCGGTTTCAGGAATGGGATCCGGATGTAGTAGAAGGGCACAATATCTTCAAATTCGATTTGGAGTACTTGCGCCGTCGTTCGCAAATGTTGAAAGTTCCGGCCCGCTGGGGACGCTTTGGGCAGAAGGCTAGTTTTAGGAATAGTCGACTGAGAGTAGCAGAACGATGGATTGACTATCCGCGTTGCGATTTACCGGGACGTGCGGTTGTGGATACGTTCATTTTAATTCAGATTCACGACATTACAACGAGGGAGTTAATGTCTTATGGATTGAAAGACGTGGCACGTTATATGGGAGTGACTCCCGACGATGGGGGAGATCGGGTCTATATTGAGGGATCGAAAATCCAGTACATGTTTGATGACGATCGCGGTCTTTTCTTGGATTACCTGCGAGACGACCTGCGAGAAACGAAAGGGGTCGCGGATCGGCTTTTGCCAACTTACTTCGAGCAAACCAAGGCTTTTCCAACGACCTTGCAGGAGGCTTGCCTCAGAGGAACGGCGAGCAAGGTAGACCTTGTGTTCCAGGAGAAGTACTTCCATCTGAAAGCCGCTTGCCCCATGCCAGGTGAGACGCATACCTTTGCCGGAGGCTATACTGCGAGTTTCAAAGATGGGGTGTTCAAAAGAGTACTGCATTTCGACGTCGCTTCGCTTTATCCCAGCTTGTTACTCCTGATTGGGCGCAATCCAGAGCCAGACACGGAAGGGGTTTTTATTCCGATGTTAAAGCAACTCCGGGAGTATCGGATGAAATTCAAAAAACTGGCACAAGAAACAAAGGATCCGGCATTGGTCTCTGAATACAATGCGCGGCAAACGAGTTTCAAGATTCTCATAAACTCGTTTTACGGTTACCTAGGTTTTGCGGGAGCCCGGTTTGGCGACGCCGATCTCGCAGCGGAGGTGACGGCAAAAGGTCGGGAGATTCTCCAATCACTCATAGCTTTTTTTGAAAAAGTGGGCTGCTCTCCGCTGGAAGCGGATACGGATGGGATCTATGTTGAGGCAAATGAGTATTTCGATGATCCAGAAAAATTGCTAGAACAAGCCCAGGAAATTCTGCCAGACGGTATCGAACTGGAGTATGATGGCAGATATGAGACAATGTTCTGCTACAAAGCGAAGAACTACGCGCTATACGACGGGGAAAAGGTGATCATTCGAGGTTCGGCGATGCGCTCCCGAGGGGTTGAGCCTTTTTTGAGATCCCTTACGCAAAAGCTGATTCGGTTTCTGCTCGGTGCGTCGGAAAAGAATCCGGCAGACCTTGCTCAAAAAATTGAGTTGGAAATAGAATCAGGCAAATACCCAGTCGAACGTCTCGCGAAGTCAGAGATTCTGAGCCAGAATCCGGAAGCGTATAAAAAGAAGATCGATTCTGGTGGGAAACCGAGACGCGCATCGGCGGAAGTGGCCCTGAAGCTAGGTGAGAATGTTCGGATGGGAGACCGCATATCCTACTATATCTCTCCAAAGGAGAAGGGACAGACTGCGGATTGGCAACGAGCGAATCCGGTCGATTTATTTGATGCCGAAACGGCTCCCTACGATCCCAAGTACTATGTGAAAAAACTGAATGACTGGAGAACGCGTTACGTTCCGTTTCATCCGGATTTGGCGAAAGATCGAGATCAGAGAGAGTTATTTGAATAGATTGAGTCTATAGTCAGTCAACTTTCTGAACGAAGAGAAGATAAGGGGAATTTAAATTTCCTGAAGGATTGGATACGATTTCGGTAGCGTAGGATTTTTTGTCTAGTGATTGTGCCCAATTAAGAACCCCATTGGATTCTGTGGATCCTCCTTGATGTCCGGGATAGATAACAATGCTGATGATTCCTTTCGGTTGAAGGATCGTAAGGCATTGGTTTAAGGCTGAAATCGTCGTGTCGGCTTTTGTGATAATCGACTTATCTCCTTCGGGCAAATATCCTAGATTGAAGACGATTGCTTTAGCGCTTATCTCTGAAGGCAAGGACTTGGCTATATGGGAATGGCAAGTGTTTAGAAACACTATTTGCGCAGGAGCGTTCTCATTCGCTAATCTCTCTCTAGCGATTTCGATTGCGGAATTTTGTATGTCGAATGCGTATACAGTACCGGTTGGACCCACAGATTGAGCTAGCCAGAGTGTGTCATGACCGTTGCCTGTGGTAGCATCTATGACCGTGTCACCGGCAACAAGATGTTGTTTAACCCGATCGCGAGCGATCTCTACTGCGATCCAGCGTTGAGGCAGCAAATTTGCATTCTTTTGAAATCGGATAGGAGTGATTTCCATTGGTAGGGACTCCGCTCGCCATATGAATTCGTATAAAGCCTTTGCGAGTATAGGAACCTGAGTCGCTCCCTTGCTGCCGAATCCGTTGAACGAAAAAAGGTTGGAGAATTCGGGATGGGGCCCTACTGCGGGCATTGCTCCTGGAATCGTGGGCCGAACTCCTGCGTGAACCTCCTGCCACTTCCATTCGGTTCCCAAGTGTTTTCTCAAGAATGATTCCAATTCGGTGATTCCTTTGGCGTCAGGTTTGTCGGTTCTGCTCTCCCAGTCGTAAGTGGCTCCGACAATGGCGGAACCCTCTCGATTTGGAATGAGGAATTTCCCTTGAATTAAGACGGTATCCATTAAAGGAACACGAGTTTCTATTTTTCCGATGACTCCTTTGGCGGGGCGATAAGGGATAAATCTGAACCAAGGATTTTCAGTTGCGAGATGACCTTCAGCGAAAACGGCATAGGGAGCCTCGTATTCTTTCCAAATGATTGATCCATTGCGGACGGTGATATCTTGGTACCTGAACTCGGTCCTTTCCAGGGCGTTTTCCAGGGAAAGGCCTTGATGAATACTAGCGATCAAGTCAGGTATCTTGACGATGCCCGCTCCTTTTATGGCCATTCCGGAAAGCTCCTTTGAGACCAGATAATTGGGGAGTTCGTCTATTTTGAGAGGGGAAGTCCATTCTTGGTATTCGACTAGATTCTTCTTTTTATCCCAAAGACATTGTTCACTTTCATTAGAGAAAAGACGGGCGACTTTTCGCTCGGAAAAGAATTGGCGGCCAAATTTTGCTTCCAGGCGCTTGTAGAACGTCTGAGCGAAGTGAATCTGCTTTGCCGCTTCCCAGACTAGATTGAGCCGTTTCCCTCCAATGGGATTGATGAGCCCGGCGGCAACCTGAGAGCATCGGGATTTGCCAAACCGGTCAATGACGAGGGGCCGTTTGCCATTTTCGATCAGTGTCCACGCGAGGACGGATCCGGCTAAGCCTCCTCCGAAAATGAGACAATCGAATTCGCGAACTGCTGTGGCCATAAAGCGTGTCTTGGTTTGATAAATGGCCTAGACTATCTTTTCAGGTGATATAAAGAAACAAGCCTTTCTTAAAAAGTGAGCTCAATCGCATGACAAGAAATAGCAAGCAGGCAAAACCAAACTTATATCTTGTGGGATTCATGGGGACGGGGAAAAGCGCGGTGGGGCGAGCAGTCGCGGAACGGCTCGGCTACTCGTTCATCGATAGCGACCACGCTATTGAGGCGAAAGAAGGGCGTGAGATCAGGGAGATTTTCGACTCAGACGGGGAGGCCGCTTTTCGCGAAATGGAAAAGTCGTTTGTCGAAAAGGGACATCCGAGAGAGTCCTGCGTCGTATCTTGTGGTGGAGGGCTCATTGCCCAGCCTGGATTGCTGGCCCGGATTCGGGGCTTCGGACCGGTCGTATGCCTTTTGGCCTCGCCTGAAACGGTTTACGAAAGAATCAAAGGAAACAAAAAGCGCCCTTTGCTTAATGTTGACGACCCCATGGCCCGAATTCGTGAACTATTGAACGAGCGTGAGCCCATATACAAAAGAGCGGGCACCGAAGTGCTGACCGATGGGCGCACGATTTCTGACATTGCTTCCCATGTGGTTCGTATTTATCGGGGCGAAGCCCAATCTTGGTCCAAGGGATCATGATTGAAGGAACGGAAAAGGCTGATTTAAGACGGGAGCTTGCGTCTTATGGTTTTGATGAGGTGCGATTTACCGATTTGAGTCCTGTGGCTGCCAATCGACTCGAAGAGTGGATTGAACTCGGGTATCACGCGGATATGGAGTGGCTGAAAAACTCGATCGAAAAGCGGTTGGATCCACAGTTGGTTCTAGAGGATGCGTGTTCCGTTGTGATGCTTGGGGTTAATTATCTTCCGAGCGAAGTCGGAGCTATGGCTCAAAAACGCTGGGGGAAGTACAGTTTGTACCAGGATTATCACGACACAGTTTTGAAGGGGTTGAAACGAGCAGGAGCTTTACTTGAGTCGCGCTATGGTCTTGGCTCGAGAGATTACCGTTACTATGTCGATACCGGTCCGGTCATGGAGAGAGGCTGGGCGGCAGCTTCTGGTATGGGCTGGCAGGGCAAGAATGGAATGCTGATTTCCAAATCCCATGGGAATTGGCTACTACTGGCAACATTGATCACAAAATTGGAGATTGAGCCGGACCCACCTCTGAAAAAGCGGCCTAGTGAATCGGCTAGAAATGCAGAGCTGGGAGCCCTTTGTGGAAAATGTCGACGTTGTATCGATGCCTGTCCTACTGAAGCGATCGTTGAGGCGGGGATTCTGGATGCCAATCGGTGCATTTCCTATCAAACCATTGAAAATAAAGGCGTCATACCCAGGGAAATTAGAGAGGGCATCGGGAGTCGCATTTTTGGATGTGACATATGCCTTGATATTTGCCCGTGGAATCGTTTTGCCAGATCGGGGAGGCAGATCCTGCTAAGCAGCCGCTATGACATTTGTGACTTGGGGCTTCTGGATATTCTGGAAATGGATATCGAAACGTTTCGAGCTACCTTCAGGAAGACACCTATTAAGCGGCTGAAATTGAGGGGGTTACTTCGAAATGCCTGCATCGTGGCCGGGAATATTCGCGAATCGGAGGGCTGGATTGAGCCGGGCGGATCGGACTGGCTTAATCGGGTCGAGTTAGTCTTGGTCTCGCTTGCTCGATATGAGGAAGCCATGGTGAGGCCGCATGCCGTTTGGGCTTTGTATCGACTTCTTGGGGAACGAGCTTCTGTGGTACTCAAGGGATCAAGGTGCGAGGAGGACGACGAGGCGACTTTGGAGGAGTATCGATGGTGGGAAAAGGAGTACCTGTCGGTTTGAAATCGGAATGGCAATTGGCCTGGTTTGTGTGAGCCTCGTTAATGAGGTTGAGTGAAGCCTATCTGTAGAACGCTTGGTTTAATG
>JAUHWE010000063.1 GCA_030424825.1 Verrucomicrobiia bacterium | reverse complement strand
GTACACTAAATAGTCGGCCCTGAAAAACGCATAACAGTTTGAATATCAACAATAAATAAAGAATTCAGATTGAAATTTCGCCCAGAAAATGTAGATTTGTAGTCAAAATCTGGACGAAATTTGAAAATGAAATCCAAGCCTTCCGACAAGAAACAAAGGTCTTTTCTACTTCCCTCACTGGCAGAACAGTGTGATCCACGACAGCCGATTAAAAAGTTGGCAGACAAGTTGCCTTGGGGTCTCTATGAGGAAGCCTTCAGTGATATGTATAGCGAAGTGGGGCGTCCTGCCAAACCGATCCGGCTCATGGTTGGATTGTTGTTATTGAAGCAAATAGAAAATCTAAGCGATGAGACGTTGATCGAAAGGTGGGTACAAAATCCATACTACCAATACTTTTGTGGGATGGACGAGTTTCAATGGGATGTGCCATGTGATCCAAGCGATCTGGTTTACTTTCGGAAAAGAATTGGGGAAGAAGGAGTGAGCGTGATTTTTTCAAGCAGTGTGGATTTGCACGAGAAGAGTTTGGATGAAAGGGAGATTATCGTCGATACGACTGTGCAGGAAAAGAACATCACTTATCCCACGGATGCCAAGCTGCGACGCAAAATTGTCCAGCAATGTTGGGCCATAGCCGACAAACATGACGTGAAACTGGAACGTCGGTATAAAAAGGAAATGAAAGGATTGATTCTTGATCAAAGGTTTCGGAGAAAAAAGGGCAAGGCGAAGAAAGCGGATAAAGCTTTGAGAAGAATGAAAACAATCGCCGGCATCCTGGTGCGGGAATTGGAACGCAAAATGAAGCCTGAAGATTTAAAGAATTATGAGGAAACCTTTGAAATCTTCCATCAGGTCCTGAAGCAAAAGCGTTTAGATAAAAAGAAGATTTATTCGCTTCACGAGCCGCATGTCTATTGTTTATCCAAAGGAAAAGAGCACAAGAAATATGAGTTTGGCTGTAAGGTTTCGATAGCGATGACCAAAGAGAGCGGGGTGATTGTTGGAGCTTTGTCTCATGCCAAAAACACCTATGATGGGCACACTCTGGACGAAGTCATGGAAATGGCTTCAGTGATATTGAACAAACCACCCACGCATCTGATAGTGGACCGAGGTTATCGGGGAGTTGAATTTGTAGAGAAGGCAGAAGTCTGCGTGCCCAGCCGATCCAGTCAAAGCCAAAGTAAATACAAAAAAGCTCAAGCGAGAAAACGATTTAGAAGAAGAGCGGCTATAGAGCCAGTGATTGGTCATTTAAAGAGCGACTTTCGAATGGCCAGGAATTACTTAAAAGGAAAATTAGGTGACCAAATCAACGTCATGATGGCGGCGTGTGCCTGGAACATGAAAAAGTGGATGAGGGCATCCCTTTTTGCCTTGATTTGGCGTGGGTTAAAACGTTGCCAGTTGGGGTGGGACAGTCTTTCAAAACTAAATTTGTCTTTTTTGATTTTCCCGGGTGAATTTTCCCGGAAGTAAAAAAGTGTTTTTCAGGGCCGACTACCTAGAGGATATTGCGATGCCAAGAAACGAATCTTCGACTTTAATTGATGCCTAGAACAAAAAGAAATGGGGCTTAGGGGACAGTCCCAAATACGATCAATCATTCGGCATTTGCTTTCTGGCTACGATTACATGCGAGAGGTCTGAAAATCTCTTGGTCTCGACTTCAAAGCCCAAAATGGGCGAGCTCCCGTATTGAGTTTTTCAATCGCCAAAAGAACTCTTCCTTCAAGGCGGCGACGACTTCGGTGTGGCCTGCTGATCCGTAACTCCGGATCTTTGTCTCTAAGTCCTTCTCGTCTTCAACCATAAGGTCGCCGACAACGGCCACACCCTTTTCATTCAGACAAGTCCAAAGGCATTCAAAGAGATGCCCCTTCTCGCTCTCGGTAAGGTTATGAATCGCATAGGTGCTGACAATCGCATCAAAGCGTCCCAATTTTCTTTCGAAGATCGCAAGAATATTATCCTTGATGAAGTGCCGATTGCTGAAGTGTGCGACCTTTTTACGGGAGAGAGCCTCCATTTTTTCAGAAACGTCAACGCACACTATTTCGTGGCAGTCTGGAAGCCTCGCCGTTAAGTTGCCAGTGCCTGATCCGAGCTCCAGAACACGAGAATGACCCGTCACTCTCGCCTGCTCAGCGACCCAGTCTAAAGCTGCATCGTACCCAGTTCTGATGGGGTCGCTCTCGTTAAGAACATCCTCGTCGTAATCGAGTGCATCCTCGTCATGATTAAAAATATCCGCGTAGTTGCTTCGCACCTTTTTTCTACCGACCGCAAAATCCAATCACGGAGCCGATTCCCCTGCCTTACGCTGCGTTTCCATATTGGACTTCACCTCCACCTTCTTGCCACCGAAAGACTCAAAGATCGCCCTGTGTTCCTGAAGCGAGAACTCATCGTTGCGTGATTCGTAATCGGCAACCCACTCCAGCAGCATTTCCAAATTCTTTTCCTGCGCTTCCTCGGATTCATATTTGTGCGGCTCCCAGGGCCTTGCTCGACAATTCTGCTGACATTCCTCGACGCCAGGATTCAGAAAACACATTTCAGATGCGCTCGCGGCAGCAGCTCTAATGAGTGAACCGTAACAGCCCTCGATGACCCAGGACTCATGAGCACTAATGAATGTCTCCAGGTCGCGGACACTCTCGTCGACTTCTTTTCGAACACCTGCTGTGGCCCAGGCAATCGTGTCCAAATCAAGGTGAGCAGCGCCAAGATGGGCGGAATAGCGCCTCGCCAAAGTGCTCTTCCCTGACCCCGAATTCCCGAATATCACAACACGATTCATTTTGCTAAATCTCTAGGACACTCGATGGCGAAGAGTTGAACCACCATTGTATGGCACGTTTAAGACCCAATGAGTGATCCGATTAATTTTTAGGCTATTTTTGTTCAAAGGTTTGTAGTAGTTCTTCTAGCTTTTTTCGATCTTCGTTCGAGACCGTCGAATCGTCCACGTTTGAAAGGAGACCGTTCACAGCAATGGCTTCGTCTTCGTTTCGGATCTTTCCTCTCTTAAGTATCTTTTTTATGCTTCCTCTGTAAAGCATGAGAAACTTGGACACAGAAATGCTTCCCTTGCTTAGGAAGTAATCGTCGAAAGTCTTTAGTTCTCCGTAGGTTTCGGAAAACATCTCTCCAATGTCGGTGATGAAGTATTTGAGTTCAGACTTTAGTTTCTTCTCTTCTTTCGTTTTCGATTCTTCGGCGTACTTAATGTAGAAATCCCCCATCGCTGTGTCATCGGAATTGTCATTGAAGTACTCTCCGGTGACTCGAATGAAAGTAAGGATTTCTGCAGTATTCATTTTTTCAAAACATCAAAGACTCGTACCGGTGCCGCGAGCGGAGGAAGTGGTGCTGATTGCGACCTCTGCCTGGTTTTGCATCTCCAATCCATTGGCAATCTCAATAAATTTTCAAAGGACTTGGATTCAGTGCCTACTGGTGCTTTTCCTTCCATTCGTTAGCCATTTGCTGCGCCTTGCCTACTTCCTCAGGAGTCATATCTGGTGCCAAAAGTTCATCTCTAGCTTTAGTCGCCATCTCAAAACCATTAGAAGCCGCTATGCTCGTCCACATATAACCTTTCAACAGGTCATGCTCAACGCCTTTTCCGAGAATATACATCAGACCTAAGCTGTACTGCGCATCCGCAACCCCGCCCTCAGCTGCCTCGACGAACCATTTCTCTGCTACCGCATAGTCAGGGGGAAAATCTCCTCCACTGGAGAATACTAGACCGAGAGTGAATTGCGATTCAGAATCCCCAAGCTTCGCTGCTTTCTCGTACAATTGAATTGCCAACATTCTGTCTTGGTCGATGCCATCCCCGTAGTAGTACATCTGTGCCAGAGCAACTATAGCGTCTATTTTTCCCTGCCCGGCAGCTCGAGACAGCCAATTGACAGCAACCTCATCATTTTTAGGAACGAACTCTCCGTGATAGTACGCCAACCCAAGATACTCCTGAGCACCAGAGTGCCCCTGCTTTGCAGCTTTCTCCAGCCAACTAATCGCGACCCGATGATCTTCGGGCACTCCCACTCCGTCACTGTACATCAAGCCTAGTTTCACTTGCGCTTCCGCGACACCTTGATTCGCAGCTTTCGAATACCATTCCATCGCGATTTCTCGATTTTCATCGACGCCAGTTCCTTTCAAATACATCAAGCCCAAATTGATTTGAGCGTATCCATGGCCTTGTTTCGCCGCTTTCGTATACCAATTCAATGCCTCATTTAGATCTTGGCGAACCCCATTTCCGTAGTAATACATAGTACCCAAATTGTATTGTGCATTCGTATACCCTTGTTCGGCCGATTTAGCAAACCACTCCATCGCCGCTTCGTAGTCTTTTACTACGACTTCGCCATTGAAATATATTACGCCAACATTATATTGCGCTTCAGCAGAACCCCTCTCTGCCATTTCCTTTAACTCCTCAACCGTGGCCCCAATCGAGATTGCAGCGACTAGGACAAAGGAAATGATAGTGAAAACAGTTATTTTCATGATATCTACAGAACGCTAAGAGCTAGTACGGGCGTGAGGAGCAGCTCGATGCACACCCTTTAAGGCACTTTGCATTTGGGGATAAATATCATCCTAAATAGATGGTTCCTTGAAACACGAAATTTCGCTTATCATCATTCTAAGAGCGGTTAAAGCGGAATCTCGGCCTGTTCCTAAAACTTATTTCTCCATACTGTACATTTCCAATAACACGATACCTTCGCTTCCGCCTGCCCCCCTTACGATTGCGGTGTATAGTCCTGGCATTAGATCGATTACCATAGCGGCGGATTTGCTTCCTTGGTCAAGCTGCGTGGAACCCACGGGCAGCATTTGCAAGATGTTCTCTGAGCGCCAGTCATCATTCTCAGCGATTTTTCCAGTATCGGACCAAATCTCCAGAACCGGATCCTGAAGCAGGAGACTCGAATCAATTACCGAGTCCAGCTCCTGGCCGACGGCTTGTATCAAAATCTTCTTTGCTTTATTTCCATAGACAACGAATCCGCCAATCAAAACTTCTGGCTCTGCCCCTACATAGCCTCGCGTCGATAGATTGATGAATTCAGAGCGGTCGCCCGTATCATGGTCCGAACGAGTGCCGAAGATAGAGGAAACAATGGTTTGCCCATCAAGGGTGACACTCGCCTGGTATTGATCATCTGGCGAATGCGATAAGGCATCAATGCCCAGTTTCGCCTGCCCACCGTTTTCAATAAACTCGCCGTTCTTGTACCATTCTATTGTGGCAGCACTTGGAACAGTAGAGGCAATTTCTAGTTCCTGAGGCACCAAAGTCTGATCACCAGTGGATATCGGCGAACTAGAGTTGAACGGGCCAATCAAGAGGTTGCCCGGATGGCTAGGAGCAAAGGTCGGGGGCGAAGGCGGGTGTTCGATTGGTGGATCTTCACTGGCGCCACTTCTAAATTCCGTCCAAAGCGACGCATCCGAATCCCAGATCCAGTTCGTGGTTTTTTCGGAAACGAACATCCATCGCTTTTCCGACCAATTGTATAGCCAGAAACTCATGCCGCGCAAGTACGTCTCCCCCTGCGATATATAATTCCATCAGAGTTCAGGGCTGTAAACCCAAGGATAGTGCTCGATCTGTATAGCTCCGACAAACAGGGAATCGACCCAAGACGCGTTTCTAGAGAAGTCATAGTGGGCTAAAACAGTCTCTTCATATCTAAAGGGCTCATCGTTTCCCGAATAGACGAGAACGTCGCCATCTTTGTATTTGCCGGTTATATCTCCCATCGCGTTTATAGCGATAAGAGGGAAAGGCACTTCTGAGTCGTAGTCGATCCAGAGGTCGAAAAAGGTTGGACCCGCGAGCGAATAAACACCAGCTCCAACAGCCAGTCCAACGTCAGTTTGAAAAATCCTCGGTACGTGAATGTCGGGAAAGCCCTTTCCTCCATCTAAAAACCGCTCAATGTGGAGGTTCTCGCCGTTAAGTCTGTCTGCTAATGCTACAACCGCACATATCGTGATTAAAATGGGTTTAAGGATTTTTTTCATTTTGCAGAACAAGTTATAACATTCTTCTATATGATCCCAGTATTTCGGTGGCAATCAAGCTTTTACTAGGTAAATACGCTTATTTTATTACTTAGATTCATTGTGATAACGCTCCAAAAAGAGCATTATGAGAAAATGCGATAATTACCGATGAAATCACTAAACCCGTGCAAGCAACGACGGTGCTGATGAATTATGGATACCCAAACGGTTACTCTAGCTAGTGGACCTCGAACTCTCGGTAGACGAAAGGATCGGGTCTGCGATGTTCGGCTTTTTCGAGATCCACCTCGAAGGGTCTTCCCACACTATTGCCCGCCAAGTCCTCAAGTATAGTTCCGACTCGAAGCAGGTACAAACCCGACGTCCATGGCTGTTCCGGCGTGAAGAGCCAGCTACGCTCGCCCGGTGATACAGTGGCACGGCCTGCGATAGATTGGCCTCCATTGCGGAAGACCTCAATCAACCGCTGAAGCAGGGCTTCGTCCAGTGGCTCCGGAAAGTCGATTCGCAAAGGCACCCTCGTATTCGCTGCGGGAAGTTTTAGTTGCCAAGTTTCCACCTGGGGAGATTCCCCGTCTGGCTCTATCGCGATAAATTGCTTTTCAAACGAACCACGCAAGGGCCTTCCTTGGTCATCCTTCCACGTATCAAGAATCTGGAGCGTGTAGCGTTTTCCGCTTTCCAAAACCGCCCCATCTTCACGACGTGGCATGAGCCCGCTCTTGATTCGGCCGGGGTCAAACAGCAGCGTTAGGCGCAGGTTTTCCCGATCCCACAGCTCCTCACCCAGTTCCAGAAAAGGAAGTTCGATCACTTCCCCATTCTCATTGAGCAATCGAATGTGCGAATAGGCATCGCCACCACTCATGGGATGCGAAAAGTGTATATAGAACTTCAGAAGATTCTCCGGCAGTTCCGAAGCGCTGGGATAAATGTTTGTGACGGTCGCCACGGGCGTTTGGACCACCTGCGGGATCGTGAACGAATAGAGTCGCGCGAGCTCATTTTCAACCGACTCCTCTGTACCCGATATTCCTATACCGATCGCCACGTAGAACTGAATTCCCGGCTGAAGCGGAAAACGAGGATAGAAAACAAGTTGGTCGCTCGTACGTTCGCTGCGTCCAAAAACTGCGGGCACCTCCGTTCGCCCAGGGCGTTTGGTGTAAAGCGTTAGAGACAGGGTTGTGCCGTCAACAGAAGCGAACTTTCTTCCTTCCGATTCAAACGCTACTACCCTTTCCATTTGGCCCGCTTCCGCTGGATAGTACACCACCTTCATGGTTCCCTCCGCGTGAGCGAACAGCGGAGTCGCCTCGATGGATGCCTTGCTCGCTTGTGACCAAACCAGCGAACCGAAAAAGCCCAAAACAATCCCCGCTAGGACTACACGGGGAATCCGGAATCTCGAATTAAAGCTAAGCATCAAGTTCTCTATTAATGTCGGCATTTCTCCACGGATACAAGCGCAACGATCGGAATCGTGATAAATCTCAGCATTGCAGGCTGGTTCGTCGAAATATTAAGCTGGGTCGAAGGACCGACCTGGCAGCCTCAGACTAGAGGCGGGTCACCAACCTCGCCCTACAAGTTTCGAAAACTAAGAATTGTAATGCTGTGATATCTATTAAACACCACTTCTGACGCCGAAATCCCCAATCATCTGTGTAAATTCGTGCCATCCGTGGTTAGAAACATGGTCAACCCAGTCCTCCGTTATCTCTGCGCCCCCGGATGTCTAATAATCTGTATTCATAATCCTATACCAAAAGGAGCTCAGGCTAAAGCGACTGAGCTACTTGATCAGCTAACCGCCAACTACGGCAGCGCCAGGCTCACGAGGCTGCGGATACCGGTTTCGGCTTTTTGCAGAACGAGGGCATGGGCGGAGTCAAGGAGATCGAGCTGTTCGATTCCCTCCCAGTTGGCGACCGTGTCGTAAGGGGCTCCCTCGGTATCCGCTACCTTCGAATTAATGCTGGGTAGATTGTCGAAATTGATCGTCTCCACTTTCATCACTCCACGGCTGCTGTTGGCCATGAGCAGGTAGTCAGAACCTTCCTTGCTGTACACGACCATATCGAGCGGACGATTTCGATTTCCGAGCTCAGCGATCGTGCGCCCCATCACGTGGGCCTTAGGCTTCAATTCCGAAAGCGGGAAGGTCACGAGCGGAGTGCACGTATAAGCGGCCACCAATTGAATATCGCCTTGGCCGAAGTCGAAAGGAACAAAAGTCCGAACGGGTGAGTGCGTCTCGTATTTCCCGTGAGCCCCATGATAAATCTCGATGCTGGCGCCTTCATTGACTTGGCGGAAAGGAAACGGGATGGATCTCAGGTTCGAGGCGAATTCCTCGTTAGACAAACCCGCCACCACTAGCTGCTCGTTGACGTAAGCCATGTCCGTGATGGACTCCATTCGATTGTTCTTCGCTCGCCTACCCTCACCCGTCATCTTGTCCTCGGGCGCATTCGGTAAATCCACCTTCGAGTACTCAATCGAATCCAGATTCAAATGGGATATTTCGCCTTTCGAATTCACTTTCATGATCACGGGCTGGGCGTTGGCCCCGCGTCCCCGGCTCACCGAAAGCCAGGCATTGCGGCTCAGTGGATTGACGGCCATGTCATTGATCAAAATCTGATCCGGCGAGGAACCCAAAGAAGCGGCAACCTTCGTGTCGATATCGCTGATCTTATAGGTGCCGCCGGTGGAGGACAATTTAGTGTCACCAGTCGAGAGCGCGACGACCTTGGCCGCTTTCTGGTCGGCGACGAACAGGATTCCATCCGGGCCGAAAGCAATCGAGCCCGCGGACAGTAAATCAGGAGAACCCTTTTCAAAGTTCTTCAGGTAGTTTGAGGCACTCAAGGCGGAAGTCAGCCCAAGGCTGACAATCGCAACCACCAGGCTGCGGAGAATAACGTATTTCATTTTCAAGGGGGGTCAGAAGTTAGGTTAATCTGGCAGAAAACTGCCGCTTCTTGAGCAAACGAGCAAAACAAATCGGCGGTTTCAGAAATCGAATCGTTTTCATGCGAGTACCCTTTCCCTAAAGCTCTCATACCGTAGGGCCTGCGCTCGCGCGGTGCCGCGTCATACGATCAGCTCATTTCCTCTTGCAACGCGGCGTACCGCGAGCGCTAGCCCTACGGCAGACATAGTGAAGCAAACCGGCGCGGTACTCTGTATTAGCAATCCAACCCATGCGCCTCCTGATCACACATCAAAATCCCTATTTTCCAATTCTGCAGGGCAAGCTCAGTCTACCCGTCGTAGCCTCAGCGCAGTCGGGCTGACCCGCCATAATCCTAAGATTGCCGGGTCGGCGGCCCAGCCTACAAGACTACGAATAGGATGATTCTGGTGCCAAATCGCAGGAGCGATTCTCAATCTTTCAGCTCGCTCAAATAAGCGACCACATCGCGTAGTTCCCGTTTGGTGAGAACGTAGCCCATCGGAGGCATGGTCGAGATAGGAGCCGATCGCGATTGGATTTCGTCTTTGCGAACGAGTTTAGCCGATCCGTCCACGGCGAGAATCTCTAGAGTCTCATCCGTCTCGTCACCTTCGACCCCACTGAGAGAGGTTCCGTCTTTCAGGGTAACCGTAATCACGCCAAACCCCTTCGCCACCTCGGCGCCCGGATCCACGATCGACCGGAGCAAGTACTCCCGGTCCCGGCTTCCAATGTTTTTCAAGTTCGGTCCGATCTTGCTGCCCGAAGCAGACGAAAACCGGTGGCAGCGCACGCACTGAGCGCCCAAATGATTGTTCACCACTTTCTCGCCCAATGCCGGATCCCCACCTTCCAAACACTCGACGAATGCACCAGACGGATTCTCAGTGCTCCGGCTTGAATCAAAGGCCGCCACGGCGTCGGTGAAACCGCGTTTCGTTGCCGCTTCGATCACATCCAGCTGGAGGCTCGGAGGTACGGTTCCCGACGAAAGCCGGTCCGCCCATTCCTTGATAATCTCATCCGCCTCGGAGGATTCGATCGTGGCCAAACTTACGAGCGCGTTTTGCTTTTCCGCAATCGAGTACGAATCCTGCAACTGGCTCTTTAAAAGCTCAGTCGCTCGGACCGGATCCCTTTTCACCAAGAGCCCCGCCCCGACGGACCGCAGCGATGACGTATCTGATGCCAACGCGTAGTCGATCGATTCCGGTGTATCCAAACTTTCAAGCGCCAGTACCCGGAGGGCTTCTGAAGCTTGCGGATTGCGCAGCAGGTCATCCAACGCCTCGGGCTTGAGCTCCACATTCAGCCGACCCGCGGTCCGGACTACGCTTTCCACGAGCGGGCCATCTTTCGACGCGAGCAAGTTATTCAAAATAGGGCCGACCGCTTTGGCTATGGCAGTCGCGGAACGGCTCGGCAACACGCGATGCCGCCCGTCTACGCGGTCCAGAACAGGTGTGTCGATCCAGTCACCCAGGGCGTTCAGCGCTTCAACCCTGACTTCCGAAGCGAGCGACTCTCTCGCGGCAAAGGCGGCTACACGCCGGGCATGGTCAACTTCGCCCAATCGGAAATTGGCATTGATCGCTCGCAGCACGAGCGGCTTATCATCGGAATCAATAGGCCCTTCGACCAAGCGGGCCAAAGCGGGCAGCGCTTCCGGAATCGACAAATCGTCGTGAATCGCCCGTGCCGCTTCCCTGGATACATTATCAGATTCATCTTTGAGGAAATTCGCTACTTCCGGATTGCGCTCCTGGCGCAGAGCCACAACCGCTGACAAACGCACTTCTTCTGACCCGTGCCCCAACAGTCGCTCCGCCCCACCGATCCCTTTCAAGGCGAAAATTCCGGCATGGCGCAAATACATGTCTTTGCCTCCGTTTGCGGCGATCATCGCCACGATCGAATCAAAAGCGCTTTCCACTCCGTGATTCCCAATGGCAAGTCCGGCCTGGAACAGGACGCGGGGATCGTTCGATTTGAGCAACGGCTTCAGCAAATCGCCCTCGAACGCACCTTTCTCCAAGTCCGAAAGCATCTTGGCCACCTGAACCTGAATCTCCGTGTCTCCATCATCCAAAAGATCCAGCAGGGTTTCGATCGCTTCCCCATTTCCCTTCCGCGCAAGTTGTCCGATTCCCCAAACAGCATGGATACGCTTCAGCTGCCTTCCCGTCGTTGCATTAGCAGAGAGGGAGTAGATGTCCCCACGGTTCACCAGTTCAAATTGAGCCTTGAGCCGGACTCGCTGGTCTTCATGCCCCAACAGTTCCACCAGTTCCAGGCGGCGGCGATCGGCCATCCCCTCGGAGAGCAGCGTTGCCACTTTTTCCCGAACCGTCCGATCAAATCCGGTGTTGTCGTCAAGCTTCCAAATGGCGCCACGCTCGTTCAGAGGATACCCTCCACCCCAGTCCACTGAGTAGAGCGCTCCGTCTAAGCCCACCGTCATCCCGATCAAAGGACGTCCCTCGTCGAGCTTGTGCGAATTCTTCATCACGTAAGAAGCGCCGTTTTGCTCAATCTGAAACGCGTATTGAGATCCCTGCATGGTGCTATTCACAAAGAAGTAGTCCTTGTATTGAGGATTCAATGCCGTTCCCGGATTAAACACGAAACCCGCCGGGCCATCCACATAGTTCTGAATCGCTGGAACAATGTAGGCCGCCTGACCATAGTAAGCTGGAGTCCACAGGTTTTCATCCATCCAAGGATTGTAGTCGTCTCCTCGGTACTGGTAGTTGTTTCTCCAGCCAGCATCCATTCCTTCAACAATCTGGACGAAGCGCTCCTTCTCCCCTTTCTGGTCAGAGTCGTTGTCGATCCCGAACCAGTTTCCGTAAGCGTCGAACGCGAATTCCTGTACATTGCGGAGGCCGTGGGTGAATACCTCGAAGTCGCTCCCATCCGGGTTACAGCGCATCACGCCGCCCTGGTTAGGATAGTAGTATCGCTTTCCATCCTGCGAAACCGCATTGATCCCCTTGTCACCGATCGACCAGTAGATTTTTCCATCCGGTCCGACGATCAGACCGTGCATGTCGTGGCCCCCATAAGCGATGTGGAGACCGTAGCCCGTTGAGAGGATTTCCCGCTGGTCGGCGACTCCGTCATCGTCCGTGTCGCGGAGCTTCCATACATCGGGCGCAACCGTCGCATAAACGGTCCCCTCGTCCCAGAGCACACCCGCTGCAATTCCCGTCACTTCCGTATTAAAATCCTCGGCAAATACGGCGATCTTGTCCGCGGTGCCATCGTTGTCCGTGTCCTCAACGCGGTAGATCGTCTCGGTCAAAACCATTAAATCACGGTAGTCGTGCACCCCGTCCTGGTTCAGGTCCCCAACCCTTTCGGTATTGGACGCAGAATTCTCCGCTGACAATCGGGACTTAAAAAAGGCCCGTTTCGCTTCAACGCTGTCGAGCCCCACATCATGGGGCACCCAG
>JAUHWE010000738.1 GCA_030424825.1 Verrucomicrobiia bacterium | reverse complement strand
TATTTGCCACCTAACGACGAATTGATTTCATTCGACGACTCTTGTTTCTTCTTCCTCGGAAGCGTGGCACGAGTTTTCCTTAATGTAACCTTAACCCAAAAACGATTAGATTCCTATGAGCGAAGAAAAAGACGATTGCGAAAATTCTGAAGAAGACCGGACACCCGGCATTTTTAGCTGGCGCGAATTGATGACCCAAGATGTGGAAGGAAGCACGAAATTCTATACGGATCTCCTCGGATGGAGCGTGAATTCCATGGATATGGGCGGAGGTATGAATTACGATATGTTTATGCAAGGCGAGCGACCGATTGCCGGCATGATAAAGCCTCCGAGTGCAGAGGTTCCTAATATGTGGCTTAACTATATCACCGTTGAGGACTTGGATGCTACGGTAGAGAAAGCGCAATCCCTCGGCGCTCAACTTCATATGCCAATTATGGATGTCCCGGGAAAAGGTCGATTTGCCGGCATGGCAGACCCGCAGGGTGCTCCCATCGCATTTTGGCAGTTTGCTTGAGTCGGGTGGTCTAGCGATTTTACGTTGTCAGAGTCGCCGGTTTGACGGCGTTCTGGCCGTCTTTTGTCCATTGAATAATGAGTGGCTAAAAAGGGACTCCATGGAAGAAAATCTTCTGGAGCCTTCTTGCGGTAGTCGCCATCGGATTGATTTCGGGTGATTCATTTTCCACCGATCTGTCTTTTAGGAGTATTGGAGAGATCTCTGTGGCGCGTTCAAATTCGGGATAGTGCCTCGTGTATCCAATGTTTCTGGTTGTTCCGTTATTGGGATCGATCATCTTTTCCCAACGTATACGAAAGCGGTTTCTGCGTATAGCCATTGTTTTTTCTGGGTTTGATATCCCGAAGCCTGTTTTAGAACCCGATGTGTCGGTATCTTTTTGTAGATGCAGCCGCTGGTTGGGCAGTCGATTCGTTGGACTTGCGAAACCTTTGAGAAGGTGGTTAGGATTGGTCAGCTCGTGTCGCAAGCGAAACTAGTCTTTCATGATCTCTCTGAATCGTTTGATGACTTGATAACCCGGTCACCTAGGCGGAAGCTGAAGCCCTTCGAGCTAGGCAAATTACGGTTTTAGAGCCCCCAGCATGTTTCCGGAACAGACTACAGCCTTGCCAGGAAGGGAATAATGCGAGCTTATGCCTCCAGTTTGAAAAATTTTAAAGAACTCGGAGTTTCCACAAAACTGATCAAGGCACTGTCGGAAAACAAAATTGTCACACCTACAGAAGTGCAGCGGGTGGCGATTCCTCATCTGCTGCAAGAAGGGGGTGACTTCATAGCTCAGGCCCAAACCGGCACCGGGAAGACCGCCGCCTTTGGTGTGCCGCTACTTCAGTACGTGGATCCCAAGATCCAGCAGGTACAAGGACTCGTATTGGCTCCTACGCGTGAACTTGCTCAGCAAATTGCCAAACAGCTGTTCCGGTTCACTCGGTATTTTCCCGAGCGGGTATTCACAGAAGCGGTATATGGCGGGGAAGCCATAGAGATTCAGCAGTCGAACTTGAGCCGTCCAACGCATGTGGTGGTCGCGACGCCTGGCAGGCTCATCGACCTTTTACAAGTGAACGCGCTGGATTTGTCTTCGGTTCGCATTGCGGTACTGGACGAGGCCGACGAGATGTTGAGTCTGGGATTCAAGAAGGACCTCGAAACGATTCTGGGGCATTTGCCAGCCAAGCGACGCACTTGGCTCTTTTCGGCAACCATGCCCAAGGCGCTTCGCCAGATCATCAAAGGCTACATGTCACCAGAAGCCCACACGGTCCGAGTCGACCGGAAGAATGTGGTGAATCCAAATATAGAGCATCAGTACGTGATCTGCCGGATTGAAGATAAATTTGCGGAAATCACTCGGTGTATACAGGCGAGAGGGGAGGAGCGAGGGCTCGTCTTTTGTCGGTCGCGGGCAGGCACTGTGAATCTGGCCAAGCATCTCATAGAGGCTGGATTCTCGGTTGGGGTGCTCCAAGGGGAGCTCTCCCAGAAGGAACGGGAAAAGGTCATGCGCAGTTTTAAGAAAGGTCGTACTCAGATTCTGGTTTCAACCGATGTCAGCGCTCGGGGGATTGATGTGGAGGATTTGAAATTTGTGATCCACCACCAGCTTCCGGACCAAATCGAGTACTATACGCATCGGAGTGGTCGCACCGCTCGGGCGGGAAAGAGCGGTGTGTCCATCGCCTTTATAACCGGACTAGATGTGAAGCGGTTGAAGGAGATCGAAAAGGAGCTGGAAATTCGCTTTAAGCGATTAAACTGAGGTTGCCGAACAGGTGGGCGTGCAATGCGAAACTCCCAATGTGTATGAAGGGCGGTGACGGACTTTACGGTTTCGTGTGTTATTTAGTCGGTTCTTAATAACCTGTTTCTGGTCGCAATTTGCGATACCATAGGCATCGGTTTGCCAAAGTCGTGGGAAACAGTTCTCCGAAGATTCGGAGCCAAAGCTTTTCTCGCATCCATTTGCT
>JAUHWE010000737.1 GCA_030424825.1 Verrucomicrobiia bacterium | reverse complement strand
AGGACGGAGTGCATGTGCACGATTTCCATGCTACATTAATGCATCTTCTCGGGATTGACCACGAGCGTCTCACCTATAAGTACCAAGGACGCTACTTCCGCTTGACCGACGTGCATGGGCATGTCGTTAAAGAGCTGCTCGCCTAGATCGAACAATATTTCAATTGCCACTCTTGCATTTTCTAAAAATTGAAGTGTATGGTGGATGCTTGAGTATTTTGCCAATGCTTCAGGAGTGCTGCTTATTGTGGCTTGACGCGTATGGAGCGAGACACCGAACTACGCGAAACTTCTCGGGCGATGGCCGATGAGATATTTGTAGCCGTTCAACACCCAACAATGAATCCTGAAAAGCCGAAACTACCGCAGCCAGGTCGTGAGCCCGGCAGACGATCCTTTCTGAAAGCCTTTAGCGCTGCCGTAGGCGCTAATATCGTATTTGGTAATCTTATACCGAATGGATTTGTACCGGTCGTATTAGGCCAAGGGGCGGAACCGTTCAGCATTCCAGGCAAGCCGGGATTGACGATTCTGAATGACCGGCCTCTCAATGCAGAGACTGCGGCCCATTTGCTTAATGATGCCATCACGCCCGCCAGCCGGCTATTTGTCCGGAACAATGGCCTCCCGCCGTCGAAAGTGGATGTCGATTCGTGGACGCTCAAGATTGGGGGCGAGTCTGTGGTGAACCCGAAGACCTACCGCATTAAGGATCTCCGAACTAAATTTGAAAACATCGATCTGGCGCTTACATTGGAGTGCGGAGGGAATGGCCGGGCTGAATTCTATCCGCCGGCTAGCGGAAACCAATGGACGATCGGGGCAGTAGGCTGTCCCATTTGGAACGGTATACGGCTCAAGGATGTTTTGGAAGATTGCGGCATGAAAAGCGATGCGGTCTACGTTGCCTACCATGCAGCGGATCAGCACTTGAGCCAGGATCCCAGCAAGGACGCGATTTCCCGAGGGGTTCCCGTTTGGAAAGCGATGGAAGCGGAATCGATGATTGCCTGGGGGATGAATGGCGAGCCTTTGCCCTCGCATCATGGGTATCCTTTGCGTCTTGTGTGTGGCGGATGGCCGGGGTCGACTTCCGGCAAGTGGCTAAAGCAAATAGATATCCGCAACAAGGTCCACGATGGGACTAAAATGACTGGCAGTTCGTATCGAGTGCCTAAATACTCGGTAAAGGCCGGGGCGACGGTTCCAGACGAGGACATGGAGATTATCGAATCGATGCCGGTGAAGTCGCTGATTACCCATCCGAAGAGTGGGGTGGAAATCGGGGTGAATCGAACTCTGAATCTTAATGGCCATGCGTGGGCGGGGGACCTGGAGGTGGCGAGCCTCAGTATCTCAAAGGATTTTGGCCAAACCTGGATCAAGGCGGATCTAAAGAAGCCCGTAAATCGGCTCGCATGGCAACAATGGAGTGCTGCGGTGGCGTTTCCAAAAAAAGGATACTATGAAGTATGGGCCCGGGCAGTCGATTCGCAGGGCGTTTCCCAGCCAATGCTCATTCCTGGTTGGAATCCTAAAGGGTATTTGAATAATTCCTGCCACCGAATAGCGGTTTACGCGGTCTAGCTATGAGTATTCGAATTTTGGTAGCTAGTCTGATTGGACTGCTGGCGCTGATTGCGATACCAGCGTCACTTCTCGCGGCGGGCGATGAAGCAGAAAAGAAAACCGATCCTGTTTCAGGCATGGTCATCGACGAACATTGGGACCTGGTTCGGGCCAATTGCATCGTCTGCCATTCGACAAAGGGGTTTACGCAAATTCGCCTGGATCGGAAAAACTGGGAGAAGATCATTCGGCTGATGCAGGAGAAGAACGGCCTCTGGCCGCTTGGTGAAATGGAGCCGAAGATTCTTGATTATCTAGAAAAAAACTACGGTCTAACCGAAGAGCACCATAATCCCAAGATTCGCCGGCCTCTGCTCGATTGAGGTAGGGATTTTGCAAGGTAGAGCGAGGGCGTCCCGACCCGTCGCGATAGATGATAGGCTTTGCGGGAGAGCAACAAGTTCTCGTCCTGCCTTTATTTGTCTTCGGGTAAATACCTCGAAGCTTGCTTCGTTGCTGACATTGGTAGCGGGCGATCTCCGAGCGCCCATTGGTGTATCTATTGGGTGGGCGCTCGGAGATCGCCCGCTACCTTAAAATACCTCGGGGCTTGCCCCGGGGATGCTTTATTTGTATCGCGGGATCCGTGTGAAGCGGGGGGCGTTTTTGTAGGGCTAGCACTTCTGCTAGGCCGCAGTGCGAGGAACGGACGACGCGACCCATCGCGAGCGCTGGCCTTGCATTTGGGAGATTGTACTTCGAAATTCTTGAAGACTTTCAGTCAACAAAGTTAACAGATTGAATACGGGTGGAAGTGGATGGAGATGAGTAAGTAGTCGGCCCTGAAAAAGGTCTCAAGTCACTGATTTACAATATCTTAAACTTGTAGTCATCTTCGTTTTTCGACAAGCTATCCCGCGAAAGCTTCAAAA
>JAUHWE010000062.1 GCA_030424825.1 Verrucomicrobiia bacterium | reverse complement strand
AAGGGACGATCCTAGAGGACATATTTATCAAAGGCAAGGTTGAGGGTACAGTGGCAAGTGTATATACTCGATCGCACGAATTTACTTATTCGCTTATAACTCCCACCGCTTCCACTGAAATCGATGATACCATTCAGCTCTTCGACGATCCAGAAACACTGGTTCGAAACTATACCACACCTGAGGGATGGAACATCGTCGAGACCACGACACGAGAAGGCAAAGATGGAACCACCGATACCTACGAACAACCCGGGGTCAGTCAGGCTCTGAGCAGTACAGTATCTACCGATGTGATCGATCAGACGAGCCCTGCCCTATTTAACTCAACCACGGGAACACCTGCCGGCATCTGGATAGAGGAAGACGGCAACGGCTTGGACGATATTAGCAACTCTATGATGTATGCTGAGTTCAGCGGCGATTCATGGGGCACCCCTACGGCGATACCCGGCATAACAGGAGCCAACCGTGAGGTTCAGGTGATACGTGACTCAAACAATAGGCTCTTAGTAGTATTCGCCCATGCGGATGTTAGTAGTGTTGATGAAGATACATCGGTTGAAAACATGCTCGCCGCCTATGAAGCCACCAACGTGTGCTTCATTCGCCAAACCGAGAGCGGATGGACCGAACCGGTATTAACTAGCACGGCAATCGGAACCGCCTCCGATCTTAATCTTCATCGCTTAAGCGATGGGAGTGTCTATCTCACCTGGATTGAATACAACGGAATCGAGACAGAGCTTTTTATTCAGAAATGGGATGACCAGAATATGATCTGGTTAGCGAAGCAACAGCTAAACAATGGACCCGTCAGCGCCTGTGCAGCTATTGGCTTGATCGCCGACAAAGTGACTGCTTACTGGGCCGAAATCGTACCCTCGAGTCCGGGAGCAGATGATTTCCTGGGAGGCGAGCAAATATTCCAGTCCACTTTGACTAATGGAGTTTGGAGTGAAGGCGCTAATCTGAACATCCCATTCGATGATTTCTTTCAGGAACCTGATGAAGAACCCGCTACTCAATCCATCCTATCTAGCCTTACACAGCCCACAGAATCTGTTAACGCTGGAATCAGCCTAGATATATTCGATCTCAACAAGAAGATTCTCGTACCCATAGGCTGCTGCGACGAACCGGTCGAACACGCTCCAGAGCTCGATGTAGTCAACTACGACGATGTCGATGCAAGCCAATGGCCCCAAACCGGCGGTTCACTCGACCCCAACGACAAATTTGGCGCCAATGGCCATGGCCCCGAGGGCTGGATCAGCGAAGGTCAGTTAATTCCATACGTGGTGCATTTCGAAAACGACCCCGAAGAGGGTGCGACCGCTCCTGCCTTACGAGTCATTGTTACAGACAATTTGGATCCAGATTTTGACTACACTACTTTCCGGTTCAGAGAATTTGGCTGGGGTGAGCTCAATGTAGACGCACCCGAGGACAGTCAGGGCTTCGAAACGATTGTGCCCTATCAAAACGCAGATGGGACCCCATTGAATGTGAAAGTAATTGCGGAGTTTGATAGGCAGACGGGCCAGATTACGATGACCTTCGACTCGCAAGACCCCGCCACCGGTTCCACGCCTTTCGGATTTTCCGACGGATTTCTCCAAGTCGAAGACGGAACCGGCAATGGCCAAGGGCATTTCAGCTACGAAATCAGACAGAAGTCCGGACTGCCAGAAGGCACCGAATTCAATAATATTGCGAGTATCGTATTCGACTTAAACGAAGCCATTTTGACGCCAGAAGTGCTCCACACGATCGATCTCACCGCCCCGACAAGCTCCGCCTCGAGTCCCGCCGTGTCGGGCAGCAAAGAGTTCACCGTTCAGCTTACTGGCAACGATGGAAGCGGCTCCGGCGTATCCCGTTACAATGTCTATCGATCCATCGATGGAGGCCCCTACAGCTTGTGGGTTGGCGGAACTTATGAGACCGATCTCACCTTCAGAGGCGAAGTCGGCAAGCGATACTCCTTCTATAGCGTCGCAATCGATTGGGTGGGTCTCACGGAAGACAAGGAACCTTCAGCGGAAACAACAACGCTCATAGAAGGTACCGAAATTTTCATTACGGAATTCGAAGCATTGGACACCAGCAGCGTGCGATTCGTCATTGAAGTCGCTGATAATCTTGTAGATTCCCTCGTACTGGAAATTAGCAACCTCGATTCGCCCGTCGAATGGGCCCCTGTCCCAGAAGTCGTCGTCGAACAACTGATTCCCGGTCGCTATCAAGTGACCGCTACCACGACCATTACCGACAAAAGCTTCTTTCGGTGGGTGAGTGAATAACACTGTGTATCACACCTCGATTTCCCTGTTTCGAACTGTCAGTGCATCATCTGCCCTCCCTGAAGACATTGAGCAAGTGCCACCATGCGCAAGTCACTTGCTCGCAGGTCACTTAAGTCAATGTATGCCTGAGCCAACGGTGTAAGAAAAATGTGTTTAAACACCCACCCACAAAGAAAGGGAAAAGAAGAAAACCTGACTAAAGTAGTATTAGTTTTTTACTTACACTCTGTCTCTATAATTAGCAATACCGTTGGATAAGTAGTGAAATTATAGGTCTCAAGATAAGCTATTTCCCTCGTCATATAGTTATACAAACAACCATCCCTAGCCCAACAAAAGCGGACAAGGGGACCGATTTCGCAACGAAGCAATAGTCTTCTAATACTACTTAAACTTAGGCATCCTGGACTTACTCAAAATTTCATAGGTGCGAAAAAATGTCACGCGTTCGGAGAAACGTGAGACATTTTTACAAGGCCTGTGTGCTTAAGCACCACTACCATATAAAGGACTACTTTATAGCTACTATGGGAACCGCATCCTCAAGTCGCGAACCAAGGACGGGTGAGTGTCTTTGGCACAATTGATGCTTTCATTCCCCTGTATTTAGCGAACTAAACAATCACTAATTCAAAGGGGAATCCCGTTGATGCAGAACAAGGATTGAATCCGGTGACTCAACTCGGGGTACCTCACCCTTTCAACCTGAACCTGACTGACATGAGACACTATACCAAAACAATTGCAGCGCTTCTTGCCTCACTTCCTTTTTATCTCATACCCCTTCAAGCAGACAAACTAGATCTTCGCGTGGATAGCGAATCGATCGACCGGGAACAGTCTTTTCTCCCTCACAGCTACGCGACAATGTTGAGCAGCGCTACTCCGTCAGTAGTTTCTGTATACACAGCACGCGTTGTGAAAGTTGCCAACTCCAGGGGATACTCTCCTGAGGAAGAGCTGCTTCGACGTTTTTTTGGAGTGCCCATCCCGCGGCAGAATCGCGATATTGAACCAGAAGAACGCAAAATTCCACAAGGTGTCGGTTCAGGAGTCATCATTAGCAAGGACGGATACATCGTCACCAACAACCACGTTGTTAGTGACGAGCGAGGTGAAGATGCCGACGAAGTACTCGTTGGACTTACAGACGGACGGGAACTCGAAGCGAGCATCGTGGGCCGTGACCCTTTGACCGATATCGCTATCCTGAAAGTGAGAGCCGAGAATCTGCCTTTCATAAAAATCGCTGACAGCGACACCATCGCAGTTGGGGATGTCGTTTTCGCAATCGGGAACCCCATGGGAGTCGGTCTCACCGTTACTCAAGGAATAATTTCTGCCAAGAATCGCTCCATCGGAATTTACGGCGACAATGGATACGAGAGCTTTATCCAGACTGATGCCTCGATCAACCCAGGCAATTCCGGCGGCGCTCTGATCGACTCAAAAGGACGCCTCATCGGAGTGAACTCCGCTATTCTTTCTCGAAGCGGCGGGAACATTGGAATCGGATTCGCCATTCCCTCCAACTTAGCGGTAAATATTAGTACTCAACTCGTCAGCACTGGAGAGGTAAGACGGGGCTTCCTTGGAGTAAGCATATCCGACCTTTCGCAGGATATGGCCGAAGCATTTGGACTCGAAGGAACCAAAGGCGTTCTGATCAACGACGTTGAAAAAATGTCTGCGGCCGCAGAAGGAGGTCTCGAAAGGGGCGATGTCGTGGTCTCCATCGATGGAAAGGCCGTCGAGACCGCCAATGAATTTCGGATTCGAGTGGGACACACCACTCCCGGATCAGAAATAGACATAGAAGTAATCCGCGATGGAAAACGCAAGAAGCTCAAGATGGAAGTGGGACAGTCTTCTGGACGTTTTGCGATGGGGGCAAACGAGCTCCTAGAGGGAATCGAGGTCACTACCGTAGACGAGGAACAAGCAAGTCAGTACAGGATTCCCCGCGGCATCGGCGGACTCATTATAACCTCTGTCGATCCTGAATCGCCCTACGCCCGGAGCTTCAGAGCGGGCATGGTCATACTAGAGATAAATGACGAACGACCCGAAAGTGTCCAGTCAGCGCGTGAGTTGATCAAACCGGGCGTGAACAAGCTTTACCTATTTGATCGAGGAAGAACGGTGTATTTCGCTATTCGCGTAAAATAGGATCATATATTCAATATCCAGACTAGATGCGAAATGAAACCAAATTGGATCATCCCTGCTATGATAACCCTCTTGGTGATTGTTGGTCTTCTGGCCTACAATCAAAGTGTACTGTTAAAACAGATAGAAGAGCTCGAACTATCCCAAGCTGCCAATACTCACTCCAAAGTTGATTCCTCGAAATCTCTAACTCCAAAACAGCCTGTTCCGTCACACTTGAATCCATTTGGATCAAACACCGATCCCTTCACGGAGCTGGACCGCATGAGAGAGAGGATGGATCAGCTTTTTCGGGATTCTTTCGGAACTGCAGGTCCATTGGGTGGGCCAACGCTACCTCAATCAAACCTTGTCGATCCTGCCAAGAATCTTTCTGTCGAAGCTAAAGAGGAGAACAAACAGTTTGTAGTTACAGTAACCGGAATAGACCCAGACTCACAGGATATAGAAGTTAATATCGATGGACAAACACTGTCCCTGTCCCTCAAGGCAAAAGTATCCAAAGAGGAAAGCAAATCCACTGACACTGGTAGCTTTTCAACTTTCTCCAGTAGTTCCCATACCTATTCACGCTCGGTTCAACTTAGTGCACCGGTCGATGTAAGCAGCATGCAAACCAAAGTAGAGGCTGATCGAATAATTATTACTGTGCAGAAAGCGAATTCCTAGTCAACGATACCAATGCGACTCGCCGAATCTTAGTTTTCATGCGAAAGAGAAATGCTCTAGTTACGGATACAAGATGAATGAGCGATATGAATACCGAGGATAATCAGGCAAATGGAATCCAATTCACACTGCGACGTATCCCACAAATTTAAGCTATAAATAAAGCATCCCCGGGTCAAGCCCCGAGGTATTTTAAGGTAGCGGGCGATCTCCGAGCGCCCACCCAATAGATACCGCAATGGGCGCTCGGAGATCGCCCGCTACCAATGTCAGCAACCAAGCCACCGACAAGTCGGGGTCTGCGACAAGCTTCGAGGTATTTACCCGAAGAGAATAAAATTGGTTGGCTACTTGCTAGGAAACGATTTCATTTACCTTCCGAGCGAGTGTTCCCTTCATCCAATTTCGGATAAGCTTCGATACCTCATAGGCCACTTCTCGAGAGCGAAGTTCTTCCCCATTCGGATCCGACAGGTAGGCAAGATTATAAATATACTCTTCTCCGAAAGTCGCCAATCGACCCGATCCATCGAAAATCTTGTATTCGAACTCAATTCTCGGCGGATAGATCTCCCGGTCTATTCTCACATGATTCTGCCCAGGACGCCAGCGTTCGAAACCTCCCGCTAAATCGATATCCCTAACTTGCACTTTTAGATGATATCCATCTGGCAGATATTTTTGCGCTTCGCCGACGAATACATCACGCACCTTATCCAATACGATCTGCCGTCCTATTTCTGCATCCATACCCTCCAAGTCGACGTCGAGAAATCGCGATGGATCAGAAAAGTCTACCTGCACACCTTCAATTTCTCCCAGCAATCGCTCAGCACCACCCTCAGATGCATCGGTACAAGGAAGAAGCGCAACAACCAATAAGTAAGCGAAAATTCCCGTTTTCATTGTGACCCTCTTTCGATTAGGCAACATCGAGAAAATCAATATTCCTCAGTTCTTTAAGGCTCCACCATGCAATCAAATTTTGATAATACTCATCGGGATGATCCTTCGAAATGAGGTAATCCAAGTACTCGTATTCTATTAACCTTTTATAGCCAACATATATAACCTTTCCATTCGAGTCGCTTACCTTGTAGATGAACTCAATTTTAGGGGGATACATATCGATGAATTTGCGCTCTTTAGGCAGGTCAATATCTGACGAATCAATCCACCCAGGCAAATCAATATCCTGCACGACTATCTCCATGCGGTAGTCCTTTGAGAGCGTCCATTCTGAATACCGATTAAACGCATCTCCTATACTCGCGAACAATGACTCTATATCCTTCTCGGATACTCCTGTGAGATCACTGTAAGATTCGGGCGAACCAAATCTAACCTGAACACGTCCATTCTCCACCTCGCCTGCTTCCAATGACAATAAAGCAGTTAGGCCAATCAAGCATGCCACTACTGAATATACCTTTTTCACTTAATCCTCCTTCTTTTTTTTTGAATTTTAGACCAATGATTAATAGGGGAAATCGAGCAAATCACATGCCAACTTCGCACATCCGAACCTCTCGAACCTCAAACGAAAAATCGCTCGGATCCGGGTTTTTCAGCGAGTCATTTTATCACAACAACTGTGATCTACTGTCTCGCAATACGACCATACAATGAAATGGATTTCCCAAGGTTGACGAGAGAAAAAATTAAGCGTCCCTAGCGATTTTCCACAAATGGTGTCTTGTACGCAAATAAATCGTATTGTCGACAATGGCTGGGGAGGCCAAGGTCTCTTCTCCCATTTCGATCTCTGATATAATATCGCATCCATCATCACGAACACGAATCACCAAGCAGAGTCCTTCTTCACTAACACAGTACAAGAGGTCACCGACTTGAACAGGTGATGCGGAGAATTTTCCTCGCAATGGCTCCATCCAGCGCAATTCACCTGTTTCGGGATCAAGACTTTGCAGGCGTCCTCCATCTTCAAGTGTAATCACGTTTCCATTGACGAAATTTGGGGAGGGCGTCTTTGGCATGCTTTTATGGTACATCCACTTGACGTGCGTTTCGGTTAAGTCACCGGTTGCTCCATCCACTCGAATGGCATAGAAGCTGGGACGCGAAAAACCGGTCCCCATGTAGAGCACACCATCGACGAATATGGGGCGAGTCGACATCGAGAAACCCATCGGGTAGCGTACAAGCCACAGTTCTTTTCCATCATCCGGACGATAGGCACCCACCATGCCACTGCCAGGGCTTATGATTTCAGTACGCCCGTGATTTTCAATTACCAAAGGAGTGCCGTGCGAAAAATTGTTTTTTACCTGATGACTCCTCGTAGTGCGCCAAGCAATCTTGCCCGTATCTTTGTAAAGAGCCGTAATCACAGGTTCCTCCAAACTGTCTGTTGTAAATACAAGTAGGTCACCCACCACTACCGGTGATCCCCCTGCCCCATTCTTAGCAGTATAGGAAATTTTCTGCTTCCACAAGGTTTTCCCCGTATCGAAATCGAGAGCCACCGTTCCCATGTGTCCAAAGTGGGCGTATATCACACCACCCTCGATCGCTGGAGTATTCTTGGGATGCCGATCCTCTCCTTCCGCGATCGTTGCCTGCAACACGGTCTTAATCCAAAGTATCTCTCCTGTTTCCGCATCCAATTGCAAAACTTTCAGGTCGTGCAAGTCGTTGACGGTTTCCTCCATCGCCGTTGTCAGCACAATCTTCCCATCGATCAACAAAGGGGACGACCAACCTCTTCCCGGTATTTCGCTTTTCCATACAACATTATCCTCAGTCGACCATTCTACGGGAACGTTAACCGCCTCCGAAACCCCCTGCTCCGTGGGCCCTCGGTACTTCGGCCAATCCACAAGCTCTCCACGGGCAGGAAAAGATAATATCAATATACCTAAAAAGACAAACGGGGGTAGGCAATAACGAGCGATCATGATGCGTGATGTTTGTTTCGATTTAGGATTCTTCCAACTTATCGATTGAGCTCTCCATAGACAGGAGCTTTCCAGTCGGGAGGTAACTTGCCTTGCGGTCGAACACCATAGGCGGTCGCAGGAATGGGATGATTCTCGACTGTCTGCAAAGGCAGATTGTCAGGTAAATGCTTAATCTTGAAATCCTTGTACTCTATCGACATCGCGGGACCCACATGTACTTGCACTGCAAGGACCCCATCCAGGGCGCGTCCCTTTGCATCGAAGTCCAGTAAATCCGCCGTCTTGTGGCCATCAATCCAATGTTGATGGTGATTACCTACAACACGTACACGGTATTCGTGCCACTCATTGGGAGCGAACTCCTTCACGGGCATCATTTCCGTGACCCACGGTTGCCCCTTTTCGTCTATAATCACCTTCTCGCCCGTATGGGAAAGGATTCGACGCCCCCTTTCCTCATAAAGCATTCCGTTGTATTTAGAGATATTGGCAACGACATCGCATTGGTATCCGGATACTACATCCAATCCAAATTCGGGACGCGATTGCCCGCGATATTGAATGCCGCTGTTTCCACCCTCACTTACCCTTACTTTAACTTTCAAATCAAAGTTCCGAATCGTCGCTCCCTTCCAGCTAAGGAAGCTATTTGCCTTTAGGGTTCCATCTGTCGTTCCTTTAAGGATACCATCATTCAAGGACCAATAGTCCATATTGCCCGTCCAGTTTCTACCGAGAGACCCTTCGAGAAGATTCTGGTAGCCATCTTTCCCAGGCCTAATGGTTACTTCTGCAGCCGCGTAGGGATAGGGAACGGTTGAATGGGAGAACTCCTGCGACGGCGCTACGAGCGGACCTCCCAACTCCTTCACACGCCTATCCGTCCGCTCTCGCATCGCACGAAGCGTACTCGAGTATTCCGGATTATCTGCCAGATTGACGAGTTCGTCGGGATCGTTCCTCAAATCATGAAGAAACTCATAATTACCGTGATCAAAATATCGAACGTACTTGAACTGCTCGTTTCGAATTCCTTCAAAGGCGGGAATCCGTTGCCTTACGGCGAAGTGCTCATGAAACGTCTCCTTGCGCCAATCATTGGGCTTCCCCTTGGCAACGACCGGTTCTAGGCTCCTTCCCTGATACCGATCAGGAATCTCGGCCCCCGCCCAATCAAGAAAAGTAGAAGGAAGATCCAGATTAAGAGCCAGGGCATCGGTGACCTGGCCCTTCTGTTTTTTGGATACGCGGGGATCGAAGATGATCAACGGAACGCGCAACGATTCCTCGTAGTGGGACCATTTACCTGCAAACCCTCGATTCCCCATATGATAACCATTGTCCGCCGAATACACGATGATCGTATTGTCTGCTAATCCTGCTTCTTCGAGCGCTTTCATAAAGCGCCCTAGCGCCCCATCAATTCCGCTGATCATTCGGTAGTAGGCTCGCATGTTCACTTCGTATTTTTCTGGAGTATTCCATCTCCAGAAATAGCGCTCACGATTTATCGTTGTTTTGAGAAAATCGGGTTGCCCCTCAAAGATGGCCGGATCGCTCAAACGAGGCGCTTTGAATTCAACATCTTCATACATTCCGTCCATTGCGCGCGGCCAGGGAAACTGCCCGATGCCAGGGCGACGATCGCTGTCTTCCGCATGGGCGGCACTGAACCACATGTTCAGAGCGAACGGCTGGTCTTTCGGCTGGCGTTTGATAAAATCGATGCCGCGGTCGACGATTACTTCCGTTTCGTGCCGGAGGCTTCCATCAGGCATTTTCTTGTAGAATGGATTCCGAAAAATGATCTCCATCTCATCGAAATGATCCTCGGGCTTGTAACCCTCCGGCATTTTCGCGTGCCACTTGCCAAAGTATCCCGTGCGATAGCCCTTTTCACGAAGAATATCGGATACCAAGGTTTCAACTGCGCTGGCTCGCGCTAATTCAGGATTTCCGGGTTCCCCGTAACTGCGACCGGTCAATCCCGTTAGAATCGTCGTGCGGCTTACCCAGCAGATCGATTGGCTCACAAACGCGTTGCGGAACAGCGTTCCTTGCGCGGCGAGTGAGTCAATATTCGGGGTTTGAATAACGTCGTTCCCGTAGCAACCCAAAGTGTCGGTCGTTTGATCGTCCGCAAAGAAGAAGACGATATTCGGTTTGTCTGCACTCCAAAGGCAGGGCGAAAACGAAAGGGCTAGGCTAAGGTAAAAAATAGCTCGGTTCATCACATTTTTGTATTTCTAGACAGACTAATTCGGTGTGGGAATTGCAATTGGGACGATCCGTTGAAGTCGCCTCATTGGCAATCGGTAAAACAATTCACATGGAAGTATTTCCTGCATCGTCGTAAAAAAGGACTCTTGGGATCGAAAATCGAACTAATAACGAGCCTTCCCTTTCGAATCCGTGAGAAAGGATTCTATCGTTTCCCGGGCAAACGCTGCCCCTTTGGCAGGATCGTAGATCTCGCCTGCTTTCAGTCTCGCCGCGTATTCAAAATGGTACTCGAACTGGCTGCGACCCTCCACTTTGCTTCTCATTGAAAAGTGATCCCGATTCTCATACACATCCTTCCACGCTTCCCGAACCTCGCCCCAATAGGCACCGGTTTTCTCCCAATAGCTATCCGAACGATCAAGACTCGGACTCACAATACGTTCGTACCGGTCGATTCCTAATTCGTGACCCCGATATTCCGGTACTATCGAAGCATCGCCAGCGACTCGCTTCCAGTTGTTCTGCTCATGAACCCAGCCCGTCGGTACAATGACGATACGATGAAAGCCTTCCATCACATCATAGTCGTCACGAACCGAATATTCGCGTCGCGGCAGGGGTCTCCATGAATTTTCGCCCGTCCAAATCGACCGATTCCCATCGTGCGTCCAGCGCCCTATAGCTTCGTAACGAGGAGAGTCGTCTACCTGCCAAACCGATTGCGACCACCCACCCGATACGGATTCAGGCTCTCGACGCTCACGGACCCACGTTGCGTTTCCTCTAAACGTGTGGAGATCCGTATCTTCGTATGTCCAATCTTGTCTCCAATGCTTCATCACCATAGGCTCCATAACGGTGCCATCTTCCATCTCGAAGTGCATGACTAGGGTGTGCTGCAAACTAATGAAATCTCCACGGTCCTCCAATACCCGAACCTCCTCCGTAGTCCAGGAGTGATAGGGTCGCGTGGGTACGTGCTCTGGATAAAAGCCCAACGATTCCATGAAGTGAAAACTGGTCCTGTAGTCACCTACCAATGACAATATCGCTGCCCGATCTTTTTCGAAAGAACTCGAAGCAGCCGCAATCTCTGCCAGAGGCAGCATTCTAGCGGGTGCGAGTTCTACGGGGGTTCCTTGTGTCGTCCCCCCTCGTGGCCTAGCCAGTTCAGCAGGGAGACTTCCCCAACCGAAAACGTAAGTCGACGACGGAGCCGATGATTTCGCAACGGTATCCTTTTCGAAATTTGCGGCGTTCGATCCATAGTCCGCTTCACTCAAAGTTTCTGAAGTGCTGTAGCATCCACACAGGATAGACATAGAAGCCAAGGTCAGTGAGACTAGGAATACGTTTTTCATCAAAAAGTTAAACGGTTTTATTGCAGGAGCAGTTTTACCCCGCGATTGCTCCTTCTTTTATCGCGGCACAAAGCCGCTCCTACGATGGGTAATACAAATTTCCAAAAAGACTGATCAATACCTAAGTTTTGATTGACCGCACTAGGTTCCCGCAAATCACGCCAAAACATCCTTAATCACATGTCCATGCACATCCGTAAGGCGCCGATCGAGACCGTTGTGATACCATGACAGCTGATTGTAATCGAGGCCCAGGATATGCAGAACGGTCGAGTAGAATTCCCAAATCGTCGTCGGGTTCACTTCCGCTCGCCGCCCAAAGTCATCGGTCGCCCCGTAACTGGTTCCGCCCTTTACCCCTCCGCCCATCATCCAGAGCGTGAACCCATCCGGGTTATGGTCGCGACCGACGGTACCGTTTTGCCTCGTAGGCATCCGTCCAAACTCAGTCGTCCACAGAACGAGCGTGTCCTCCATCAGCCCGCGCTGCTTGAGGTCCGTCAACAGAGCCGCCGTCGGTTGGTCGAACACGGGCAGGTGACGCTGATAGTCGTCCTTGAGAGTCTTGTGGGCATCCCAGTTCAGCAATCCATCCACTCCACTGGCCCGGGAGGCGCAATACAAATTGACGTAGCGAACGCCACGCTCGAGCAATCGGCGGGAAAGGAGGCAGTTCCGGGCATAAGCTGCTTTCAATTCGTTCTTCGAATCCGTCCCATAGAGCTGATGAATGTGCTCGGGCTCACTTTTAAAGTCGCTAACCTCGGGAGCGGACATCTGCATTTTCGCAGCCAGCTCGTAAGCCCCCATTCGAGCTTGTAGCTCCGTTTCCTCAGGACGCAAGGAGGCATGGCGCGTATTTAAATACTTCAGCAAATTCCGTGTATCTTTCT
>JAUHWE010000061.1 GCA_030424825.1 Verrucomicrobiia bacterium | reverse complement strand
AGGGGACATAGTTGGAACTTATGGTTGTTAATGTCGACGTTGATGATCTGAGTTTTGTATATAGAATTGTTTTGGGGTAGCGAAGCCTTTCGTTTCAATAGTTCTTCGCATTGAGATCGATAGCGATTATCTTTTCGTCATTGCGAACAAAAAGTGTTTTGTCGGCGAATGCGGGGTGACTCCAGATGACATTGCGCGTTCCTCCCGCGTTAGTGGAGTTTGTGGGATCAATAACGTGTGTCCGTCCGAGCTCCCTGTATCCAGAAGGCGTTAGCTCCGCCAGGATAAGGTCTCCAATTTCATTGATGATATAGTAGGTGTCTGAGTCATTGTGACGTGTTAAAAAGGCTGTGCCATGGCGGCCTCTTTTGGAAGGGTCCTCAAGAACGGGTTCGGCTGTCTCCCAGAAGCGGCTACCATCCTTGGGGCTGACAGAGATCATGGCCCCCGTGCCGCTGTCCACGCTGTAGATTGCTTCTTCTGTAAACACGATGGGGCTATTGACGGGGTATACCGCATCTCGCGAGTTTCCTTTCCAGACCGGCTCAACCCCCGGGATACCATCGCGAGTCACTAGCTTGAACATCGAGGCAATCCCCGGTCCGCCCACAAACAAAAGTGACCCCTGTTTGCGTGGCGCCTGAATGGATCCGCCGAAATTTGGCCTTAGGGGCTCCGACCAATAAACCTCGCCTGTTTTGGGATTCAAACTGTTGATGGATTCGGGATGCCAGATAATTAGCTGCTCAATTCCGTCATGTGTGAGGATGGTGGGAGGACAGTAACCTTGGCTCCCAGCTGTTAAAGCGCGCCACTTCTCTTCTCCCGTATCCTTGTCAAGGGCGACGACGATGCTTCCTTCACCTCCCACAATGCTGTATAAGGTATCCTGGTACACGGATGGGTGCGCTGAGTGGCCCCATATGGGGGTTTTTGCTCCATACGCTTCGGAAAATTGCTTGCTCCAGATTATTCTTCCGGATTTTGCCTCAAAGCAAAAGAAGTCGCCTTCCGTGCCGAGAGTGTATACTTTTCCGTCCACAATAGTTGGAGTTGTTCGCGGTCCGCTACCGTAGGATATGAGATAGGAACGATCATAAGTATGCTGCCAAAGGAGTTTACCGGTCTCGGCATCTAGGCAGATCACTCTCTCGGATCCGGAAAGCTGGTCTGGTGCGCCTGCATTGTTAGCGATGGCGCCGTCTTCGAGAATGTAGTCCATTAAGTAGACGCGTCCGTTAGCGATGGCGGGGCCACTGTATCCGAGTCCAACTGCGCTTTCCCATTTTGTTCTTAGGCCGCCCCCTGGGATCTGGGTAATGACATCTTCTTCCTGCCAGACGGAGTCGCCATTCGGACCAAGCCATTGAGGCCAATCCGCTGCAAGCGTGCCTGGGATTAAAAGGAGGATAGAGGAAAATAGAAGGGTGTGCTTCATGGGATTTTACTGCGAATGCCTAAGTCTGCTTTGTTAGATAACGAACGATTGTTATTGGGTCGTTCCCCTACCATTGGTCCATTTAACAAAGGAGACTAAATTTGCCTAATTGTTTCAGTGCGTCGAATGAAAACGATTGTGGGGGTGGAGGTATCGGTCACGAAATCGCTCCTGATTGACTCCCGGACTTTTTGTGTTCTTTGTCGCTGGATGACCTTTCATGCTCGTTTGTCTAAGTTTCTCTTAACCGTGCTGATTGTTTTTTCCTGTATAGTTTCAGGCTGGGGAAAAGACGTGAAGAAGCTCGTTCTGATTGCCGGGAAGCCGAGCCATCCCCCGTTGATGCACGAATTTCGTGCAGGGTGCCTTTTGCTGGAGAAGTGTCTTCAAGGGGTTAAGGGCTTGAAAGTGGAAGTTCACGACAATGGCTGGGTTGAGGACGAATCTACTTTTGACGATGCTGACGCGGTGGTCATCTACTCAGATGGGGGTGGAAAGCACCCCGCATTGCAGGGTGACAACCTGGCAACATTGAAGCGACTGGTTGAGAGGGGCGTAGGCTTTGGCTGTATGCACTACGGGGTTGAGGTCCCTCCGGGCGAGGCGAACGAAGAGTTTCAGGCTTGGATAGGGGGGCACTATGAGAATATGTTTTCCTGTAACCCTATTTGGGAGCCAAAGTTTGATTCATTTCCGAAGCATCCGACGACTCGAGGAGTGGCACCGTTTACGATCAAGGATGAATGGTATTTCAATATGCGCTTTATCGGAGGGATTGAGGGTAACCAACCTCATCGGGAGAAGGGGCTCAAGTTCACGCCAATACTAGTAGCTAAACCTTCAGACTCAGTGCGTAGGGGACCTTATGTGCATCCGAAAGGCCCCTACGATCACATCATTGCGTCGTCCGGCCGCGATGAAGCAATGCTTTGGGTGGTTGAGCGACCGGACGGAGGTCGTGGATTCGGGTTTACCGGCGGTCATTTCCACGTGAACTGGGGGAATGACTCGTTTCGTAAGATTGTTCTCAATACGCTAAGCTGGGTGACTGGAAATAGCGTTCCCAAAAATGGAATCGGATCGGAAGTGAGCGAATACGATCTGCAGCAGAATTTGGATAAAAAGGAACCGAGGTAATAAGGTTGAACGACGAAACAGCGTTTACTTAATCGATTCGACCCTATCTCACGAATTGATGTGAGGGATTGTCGCTAGGACCTAGAGCTAAAGCAGTCTAGGACGTGGGAAAATTAGAGAGTGCTTGATAGGTAGAAGGTGTAGGGCTAATGCTTGCTCCCTGCCGCATATGATATTAGAACCTAGCACGAGCTTCTTTTTTTGGACACCCTCTTAGGTGTTCGCGCTCGATCGGATGGCTTAGGTGTACCCATGGGCTCTTGGCAGATTTCGGAATGGCCGATTCTAAGTATACCTAATGCTTTGGAGGTTATTCTTCAATCTTCTCTGTGGGACTGAATCTTTAAATGGGTAAACCGTATTTCTTGCCCATGATTAATTGTGCTGATTATAAGGATACGAAATTTTTTCCCCTTTATAGGCTTGTGTCGTGGGCTTGCAAGTTGGTTGCGGAATTTAGAGTCGCCATTCGAATGGTAGGTCTTATGCCCACAATGTCCTTAGCGACATTATCTGCTGCGGATGTTACTCTGACCTGGAATGACAATTCTAGTGACGAAACGGGTTTTCGGGTAGAGCGTAGTACGAATGGGTCCAGCTTTTCAGTGTTGGACACCGTTGCGGCAGATGTAACTACCTATAGTGATGAAACGATACAGCCTTCATCAACCTATTGGTACCGAGTAAATGCATACAATGAATTTGGAAGCTCTGGTTATACGAATGTCGTGAGTCATACTACCGAGCCGGAAGTGAATTCCGCACCGACGATCAGTGGATTGTCGAACCAATCTTTGGACGCCAACTCAGGAGGCTCAAATCCAGTAGCCTTTACGATAGGAGATGCTGAAACTCCAGCGGGCCAGCTCCTTGTAAGCGTGACTACTTCGAATGGTTCGCTGATCCCGAATCAGAATGTAATCCTTTCCGGGGTTGGATCGAGCCGAAATGTGGTTGTCACTCCTTTAACGGGATTGAGTGGATCGTCCACGATTACTGTTTATGTTACCGATGGAGTAAACACGGTCAGTGATAGCTTTGTGGTAACGGTATCTCCAGTGGCAAACTTTGCCTTGTCTGATCCGACGAATGGATCGACCTATCATTTAGGAGACAGCGTGGGAGTCGATCTTTCGGTTCTTGGCGGAGTTACGCCGGTTAGCGTGACCTACTACTTGGATGGAATCCCAGTACAGGTTGTTGAGCAAGCCCCGTTCAACCGGAGTATCGAACTTCCCGTGACGGGCACGCTTGCGTTTCATGTCGTCGCCCGGCTGAGCGATGGTTCGGAGCTTGAATCTCAGCCCGTGCAAATCGATGTTCAAGATATTGTCGTGCCATCGAGCCTGACCGTGTCGCGATTCCCTTAGACGCGATTAGAGGTTTGAGGCAAAGGCTAACTTAACATTGATAGCTTTAAGTCTAATTTGTAAAATATTGAATGGCAGGGCAAAGCCCTCAGGTCTTGCCGCACAAGGGAATCATAAAAACGCGGCACGCCCGGAGGGCGTTGCCTTGCCTAAAAAGAATAGTTCGAAATCTAACAAAGTAGTTTTAAGGATTCTGAAGATATTCGATAAGAGAATTGATGTCATGTCCATTGAGGACGTTTGCAAAGCTGGGCATGGGAACGTTTTCGTAACCATTTGCGATGGCCGCCTGAGGATCTGTGATGGATTCCCGGATGTAGTCGGTATCCACGATAATGGTATCGGGAATACCTTGACGAATGATTTCCTGGGAGCGGCCGAATAGGTTTTTGAATGTAGGGCCGATTAGCTTAGTCCCGTCGGTAGAGTGGCAAGCCTTGCAATAGTAGGAATAAATTTGAGCTCCGCTAAGTGATCGGGGTTTGCGAATGTAAGGCTTGTCGATGTTTCGTAGGCTGATCGAAATAGATGCTTTGTTGATTCGAGAAGGAATCATGACAACACCGGGACGGTGCCAGTGGAGTCCTTCGCTTAGCGTGACCTGCTCGTGTTCACTCGAATTGATGTGGTAGAATTTGTCGCCGGAATTTTTGGATTCGAATTCCAGACTGATCTGCACGGTGTTCGTTGACGGAGATTTGATCGACTGCTCGACGAGGAGCCCATTTATCTCGAAGCGGAAAGTGGGAGTGCCAGTTTCTTGGTTGCGTTGGTAGCCTTTGAAGGACAACGACTCGGGAAGCGTGTCTGGATTGCCGATACGAAGGGGATTGATTGCGGTTCCTAAGGATTGCTTGACTCCGAGGATCTCACACCTGCGACCTCCTCTGCCGAGTGTCTCTCCGGAAAAGTCTACAAAACCACCTTGCCAGACGTACACGGGGGCGCAGTTTTGGGCATCGTAGGCGTAGTTGAATCCGCTGGGGAAACCGACGGCAATCATGCGGGCAGAAGAGCCATCGATGACGCATCGCTGGATGACGGTACGATTTGTGACAGTGATATCGGAGGGCGCTGATTCCGCTAAGCCGTTAAGAGCGATAGTGAGAGAGAGGAGGGAGGTGAGTGTCCTAGCGTGCCGTCTCATGGCAGGAGTTGGTTTAGGGTGTAGATGCCAAAATTGTTTTCTAGGAGAAGACCACTTGCTGCGGCTAATTCTGGAAGTTGAATATTGTAAATGTATTCGGGTTTTAATGGCAAACTAAGAGAAAGTGTAAGGCGGTCCTCGGAAAGATTGGCGGTTTTAATCGGAACGTCTGCCTCGTTAAAGGGTTCGGATCCGTAGGTATCCCAGTAGTGGTATTGAAACTCGGTGACAGAAATCGAAGCGACTGAGATGTCGTCATTTGCGAGGGGCTGGGTGAAATGCAAATCGAACCCCTCTCTCGTAAGTTCAATGCGTTGAATCTCGAAGGGCGTGTTTGTAGAATCGAAGGAGATGATTTCGATCGCGGGTTCCCCGGGAGTCCAGCCGCGTCCTACAGAGCCTACCCAAAGATTGCCTTGCGGATCGAACGCCGTCGAGAATGAGGAACTCGCTAAGGGTCGAATGAAAGGGAAGACGGCTCCTTGGTATGCGCCCTTCACTTTCTCGAGCGCCGCACGGACTATGGTGCGATGGGAGATGTCAGCGATAAATGCCTGGCCTTCGAAGGGACCGAATCCGTTTTTCGGAGCAAATGAGGGCGAGCCGGGGGAGTTGGTCAAATCGCCATGGGCGAGCCATATTGCGGGGAGCTTTCGAGCACTGCGGTAATCCTCGGGATCGAGCGGTGGAACTTTTTTGGGCATTTTCCCGACCGTCTGGTAGTCTAACACGGCGGGTGTAATACCGTATTCCGGCCGGTCCCAGAAGGAAGCGGGATGTCCCAGGAAATCACCCTCTTCGACGTGCCCAAGATATGAGGACGCCACCCAGTCCCCTTGATTGTCGGTGATGAATAGCTCGTCCATGGCATTGATCCCGATGCCGGCGGGAGAGCGCAGTCCGGAGGCAAAGGGAGTTAGCGAACCGTCGGGACTTCGCTTCATTACCCAGCCACGGTAGCCAAGTGCCGAACCCATCTGGTTGGCGTAGCCATCAGGGTCTGCCTTGTGATAGGAGCCTGAGGCGAGTCCGGTGGAAAAGAAAAGGTCACCTTTCGAGTTGATACGAGGGCCATAGGCAAATTCGTGATACTGACCGGTAAATCGAAACCGATCCTCGTGGGTAGAGTAATGATCGGCCACACCATCATTATTCGTATCTTGGAGAAAAGTAAGCTCGGGCTTCTGCATGACGTAGACTCCGCTATTGTCTGGAGCGACGCGGACCCCAATGGCTTCGTGCAGTCCCTCGGCATACAGCGACCACTTTTCGCCCTTGAGTCGCCAGACGCTCCCGGTTCGATTGGATACGTAGACGGTACCGTCTGATGCAAAGTCGATATCGGTAGGCTCGAACCGAATGGGAATATCTCGTTCGGGAATTGGGATTTCCTTTACTGAATAGCCGTGGGGAATCGTCGGCGTGTCCTTGCGACGATAGAAGGAGACTGTAAACTTCTTCTGGTTTGGATACAGGTTTTTGACCAGATTGCGTTGGTTAGGCTGCCCGTTGGTAGATAGCCTGCGGAAGTGGGTTTGCTTGACCCAGTAGTTTAGATATTCGGCGGTCTCTTCGCTGGCCTTAATATCGAAGTGAAGGTTCTGCTGGGTTTCTGAAACGATTTCCAAACGTTCTTCCACCTCCCAGTTGATTTGCGTCTTGGTGTCTCGCATTCCATAGCGGAAGTGCACTTGACCATCGCGAACCGTGTATCCAGTCCAGCTAAATTCAAGTTTCCTAAAGGGAGCTTCGCCGAAAGACCAAGGGTGGTCGCGAAGCAGAAAGGGTTTGAGTCTCGATTTGTCGTATTCAAATTTTCCATTTTCGTTCATCCTGCCAAAACTGCCTGTCCAAATTGCCTGAACGGAAAACGAGTTTGGGTCATAGAGGTGATGAATCCCGCTAGCAGACCCCACTGCCAGAAGTGGGGATTTGTCGAGCCCGTCAGAAAAGGCTTCTCGGATGATCACGCCTTGTGTGACGATAAGCTCGCGATCATCCGCCTGTTGAAAGGTTCCGTACCTGTCATCATTTTGCCCCCAAGCCACGGGAGCTAAAAGACAGAGGACCCAGAGGAAGGGATGATACGAATAATTATTCACAGCGAAGTGGGTTCAAACGAAAATCGAGATTGCTTTGAGGGTGGGTATCGGAATTCTTATGAGGGAAGCCGAATAATGCGCCGGGCATTTTTGGACAGGATTTTATCGGCAATTTTGGGACTAAGAGAAAATTGTCGCACATTGGAGATTTGCTGCGATCCAGAGCAGGACTCTCCTTGACCCTCGCTGTCTGAGCAATCGGTTCCCAAACAGAGTTTGTCCTGGTGCCTTTCGATGAATTCGATCGCGTGCTCCGGATCCCGATTGAGGGCATTGCGTCCTGAGCCGGCCGAAAGGTCGCCGTACATGTTGGGATAATCGGCCAAATACCGATCGGTTAATCCGCCGGGAGTGACCTTGCCTTTTGGGTACATCGTTGATTGATCGTGCTTCGCATCAATATTCCCCCACCAAGTTTGGGCATGCCCGATGAAATTCACATTTGGGAAGCGTTCGAGCACTTTGTAGAATCGCTCGAACCCATGATTGTACATTTCGTACTGGAAGTGAATAAGCACCGGAACTTGGTACTCGTTTGCCAATTCGAACACGCGAATCATTGGGGCGGAGTCGCTAGGGAGATTGAATTTCAGTTCGCCGATGCCGACCGCTCCTTTTTTCAGCCAGGACTCCATCTTCTTCGTAGCCCCCTCGAGATCCGGAATCTCGTTGCAGAAAAAAACAAACTTGTCGGGAAAGCGTTTGGTCATTTCGGCAGCTGTCTCAGTGACGGATACCCGCGCGGCGAGACCGTTGGAGTCTCCCATGTGGGTGGAGAACATTCTTAAATAGGAAGCGGAAGGAAGCAGGACGCTGCGGGTAATTCCCATGGTTTCCTGGTGTTTGAGTAAGTCCTCATCGTTTCGGCCAGAATAGCCTAGGTGCTGGTGAATATCGATTATTTCCTCTTTTTTACTTAAGCAAGAGGTAGCTAAACCGGCTACTCCGCATGCGGCAGTGATTGCAAATCGCCTTCTATTGATCAACATACTAGCGATATGATTAAAAACCTGTCTTATCATAGCCAGACTTTTTCAGGAGAAGATCGATGGCAGGCGCGGTCAACGAGCAACGTCCTTCCGATTCGGATGGGTTTATGTTGCGGGGTATTGGTACTATCCGGTTGGGCGGAGGAACCGCAGATAGAAGAGTCGCAGATGCCGCGAATTCCTGCGATTGAACCGATCGATGCGATGGATACGTTCGATGTGCGGCCGGGCTTTCGAATCGAACTCGTGGCCCACGAGCCTGATGTGGTCGATCCGATTGCTATGGCCTTCGATGAAGAGGGGGCCTTGTACGTTATTGAAATGCGGGGATACTCTGAACGGCGAGATGAGGGTTTAGGGCGCATCCGTTATTTGCGAGACGAGGATGGAGACGGATTTTACGAGTCCTCAACGGTTTTTAAAGACGGACTGAAATGGCCGACGGGGATTGTCTGCTACAAAGGAGGGGTGTTTGTAGGGGCAACACCAGAAATCCGTTATTTCAAAGATACCGATGATGATGGTGTAAGTGATGAGGAGCGTTTGGTATTTACTGGCTTTGGACCGAGTGGGGACCGGCTCAATATGCAAGCCCTCTTCAACAGTTTCCGCTGGGGACCGGACAATCGAGTCTGGGGCGCTACGGCAGCGAGTGGGGGCTTGGTGGTGAACCCGAACAACCCTTCCAGCAGCGCTGTTTCAGTGCGAGGCGCGGACTTTTCGTTTGATCCGGAGACCCTCGATTTTAGACCTGAAAATGGAACGGCTCAATATGGCATGACATTCGACTCGATCGGTCGACGGTTTGTATGTAGTAATTCGAGACACCTGATCTGGATCGCTTACGAGCGAAACCAGCTATTGGAAAGCCCGTTTTTCGATATGCCCTCACCTTTGGTGGACATCCCCATTGATGGCGCAGCGGCGGCAGTGTTCCGGATTAGTCCCGATGAGCCCTGGAGAGTCGTGCGCACTCGCTGGCGTGTCTCCGGCGTGGTTCGAGGAATGGTTGAAGGGGGCGGGCGCGTGTCCGGCTATTTTACGTCGGCCAGTGGTATTCACGCGTATTGGGGTGGTGCATACGGGAACGCATTTAGAGACAATGTTTTCATTGGCGATGTGGGGAGCAATCTTGTGCATCGAAAGATATTGCGGCAGGAGGATGGGAAGGTGCAGCCCGTGTCCATACGCCCGGAAGACGAGCAAGGAACTGAATTTCTACGTAGCCACGACAACTGGTTTCGGCCCGCCAGTTTTGCCACGGGTCCCGACGGTTGCCTCTACATTTGTGATATGTATCGCGAGACGATCGAACACCCATGGTCGCTGCCGCCGGGGATCAAAAAACACCTCGATCTCGATAGTGGCAATGATCGGGGACGTATTTACCGAATCGAGCCGGAGGGATTTGAGCGTCCGGAAATCCCGAAGCTATCGACGCTTTCAGATCGGGAGCTCCAGGCGATTGCCCATCAGTCGAAAGACGATTGGGCCCAAACGACAGCAAGGCGTTTGCTGTTCGAACGGGAGAAGCCGGTTTCTTCAAAGCCGTCTTCGTTCCCATTCCCGGCACTGCTGGAGAGCGAAGATGGCCTCGTTGAAAGGCTTCCCGAATGGCAAGGTGATCCCTGGCTGGAAGCGATGATCTTGAATTCGCTCCGGACAGAAGAGTCAATTGGTGATGCCTTGAACAATTCCTGGAGCGCCGCGTCGCCTCGATTTAAGGCTGAGCTGGTTGGATTGTCAGGGCGATCGGGAAGTGAAAGTCTCATTGAAGTCGCGATTTCCAAACTGGCGGAGGTTGCTGTTTCCAATGAATTAGTCCGATTGGTATCCGCCCTCAAAGAAGGGATTCTATTTGCGGGGGGAGATTGGGATGGCACGAGAGAAAGCGAGGGTCTGAGAGTTGTGTTTACGAGGGCCAAGGCGATTTGCGAGGACGAGTCGATTGGGGAAGTAGGACGACTGGCCGCGCTTCGTATTTTGAAGCATGAGGGTAGCCCGTCCAGCGACCTCACTCGCATGCGAATCGCGACCCATGCGTTGACGCCTCCGGCTTTAGCGGTAGAAGCCGTTGAGGGAATGGAGGACCCGTCCCTGTTGCTGGATCGTCTCGATCGGCTGCCTGCTGAGTTGATCCGAAACGTAACCAGCCGTATGAGTGAAACGAGCGAAACTGCGCTTCGGCTCCTAGAAGCCATTAGTGCCCAAAAACTGGGGATTGAAATGCTGACGGCGGTGGCAATGCAGAATATCCGCCAGAGCAAAGACCCCGGAGTTGCGGAAAAAGCGAGGGCGATCCTTCCCAAAGCGGAGACTCGCTCTAGCGTAATTGCCGATTACCAGCAAGCCCTGGAGCCGCTGGGTGATCCGGTGAGCGGGAAAGTGGTTTTCAACAAGGTCTGTATCGCTTGCCATCAGACGACTGAGGGGGAGGGTCAACTTTTCGGCCCGCCCGTGGCGACTTTCAAAAATGCCGGCAGGGAATCGATTTTGGGGAATATTCTGGATCCCAATAAAGAAGTGGCTCCCCAATACCAGGCTTTTCAGTTCAGTCTGAGAAGCGGTGATACATTCGTGGGGATGATTGCGTCGGAAAACGAGCGGAGCGTTACGGTCTCGTTGCCGAGTGGTGTGGCAAAAACCTTTTCCCGGACCGAGGTCGAGCGCATGACAGGAGTCGGGCGTTCATTGATGCCGGAAGGAATGGAGGATGTGCTGTCGGTCCGTGAAATGTCGGATTTATTGGCCTATCTTTCACAGTAAGCGGGTAGCAACACCGTTTTCCTGCGGTAAAGGTATCAGTGGATTTAAGATCACAGTTGAACTATTCTATTGGAGCCTTGAGAATCTTTGCATGTCAGCCTATGTAATTGGACGAGTGGATATTCGAGACCCGGAAGCCTATGGAGCGTACATGCGACACACGCCCCGAGTACTCAATCGATTCGGTGGACGGTTTATCGTTCGAGGGGGTGAGGCGGAGACGCTTGAAGGGCCAGAAGAATCTCGTCGATTGGTAGTGATCGAATTTCCGTCCTTGGATCATGCGAAGCGCTTCTACGGTTCAGAAGCGTATCAAAAAGCCAAGAAGCTTCGCGAGGGAGGCGGAGACGCCCACTTTGTTCTGATTAATGGATACCCGAGCGAAGAATGGAACCGTGTCCTTGCGGAAAGCGAAACCCTCAGTCTATGATAGTCAAAATAGTGTCGATCTTGTGCACCGTATGGGTGCTTGCCGCAAACTCGGTGGAAGGGGCGGATTCCGAATTGAAACTTCCGGCAAAGGAAAATTTCTACCTGTTCCTGTTGGCGGGCCAATCCAATATGGCCGGTCGGGGAATTATAGAGGCGTCCGACAAGGTGCCTCACCCGAGAGTATTGGCCTTGGGCAAGGATGGGAAGTGGAAGCCAGCTGTGGCTCCGCTGCATTTCGACAAGCCTGTCGCCGGGGTGGGACTGGCGACATCCTTCGCGGAGGTGATTGCCGATGAATATCCACATGCCACAATCGGTTTGATTCCCGCAGCCTGCGGTGGTTCACCGATATCCAGCTGGGAACCCGGCGGTTACCATAGTCAAACGAAATCCCATCCTTGGGATGACGCAATCGCCCGAGCCCGTGGGGCGATGAAAGATGGAGTGTTGAAAGGAATCCTTTGGCACCAAGGGGAATCGGATGGAAAACCAGGACTTGCGGAGGCGTATGAGGGGAAATTGCAGGAATTGTTCCAGCGGTTTCGCAGAGAGCTCAAAGTTGCTGACGTACCAATTGTCCTCGGCCAGCTGGGACAGTTTCCTGGCAAACCATGGGATGAATACAGAATGTTGATCAATAACGCCCACATCGCTGTTTCCAGGAGAATGACGAAGGTTGCATTTGTGCCGTCTGACGGTTTGACTCCGAATAGCGACATGGTTCACTTCAATACAAAATCGCTCAAGGTTTTCGGAAATCGGTATGCTGAAAACTATCTCAAAATTACCGATTAGACTGATCTATGCGTATGAATACTTCCGATACGAAAAACGAACCTCGAGTTTTAGCCATTGGCGCCCATCCCGACGACTGTGATCTGAAAGCAGGTGGGTGCGCGGTTTTATGGGCCCAAGCGGGTTGCGCTGTTCAGTTTGTGTCTACGACTAACGGGGAAGCGGGACATCAGAAGCAATCGGGCAAAGAGCTGGCCGATCGGCGAAAAACGGAAGCTGCCGCGGCGGGAGAAGTCGCCGGAATCGAATACCGGGTTCTTGATAATCCTGACGGACAGCTGGTTCCGGGCCTGAAACAACGATGGGAATTGCTCCGTCTCATTCGGGAGTTTCGTCCTGATTTGATTCTCACCCATCGCCCTAACGATTACCATCCGGACCACCGATACACCTCGCA
>JAUHWE010000736.1 GCA_030424825.1 Verrucomicrobiia bacterium | reverse complement strand
ACGGTCTAAGAGAGTGTCCAATAAGTCGTATTCAAGCCCATATTCACATATCTATCATTAGATTTTATATTGTAGGTCGTCTCGTCAAAGACCCCGACTAGTCGGTGGCTGAGGCGACTTTCAAATCATCGGCGGGTCAGCGACCCCGCCCTACAGTTCGATTCACGCGAAAAATTCTTTTATTAGAAACTCTCTAAGATTTCTACTGAAATGGCGCTGAAACTAACGAATATCGCTCGCGCCAGTCTCGAGGAACTGCTCATCGACTATCAGGACTATCTACGCACTCGAAACTATGCGATTTGGGACAAACGTTCCCCGGAAGCGCTCTTCGTCCGCAAGCGAGGACGTCGCGAAAACAAGTCGCACGAGGACTACCGCGCTTTCGTGGACACGAGACCTGCAGAAATAGTAGCCAATATCGCGCTGTGCCTGACCCACCAAGCGAACTACTTGCTCGACAAGCAAGTCGCCCAACTTGAAAAGAGCTTCCTCGAAAAAGGCGGTCTCCGCGAACAAATGATCCGAGCCAGGATAGACTACCGGAGAAGAAACTATAGGAGATAAGTCCTATAGGACCTATTCTTAAAACTGCTCCCTACACTCTAGCTTCTACCTTACGCGCTTTCCGGATCTTTACGCTAACCACCTTATATTCCGGGCACATGGCAATCGAATCGGAAATACTCGAAGTCAGATTATTTACCAGCACCTCGGGAAAATGAAATGTCGTACTGAGCACACCTTTTTTGATTTCATCGGAAACCTTTGCTTTAATGTCGATCTTTCCCCGATCCGATTCCACACAAACCATATCCCCATCCTGGATACCGTTATCTGACGCATCCTCGGGGTGAATGAAGATAACATCTTCGGTGACGATCTCAACATTAGCCGTACGTCGCGTCTGAGCACCACAGTTATAGTGTTCCAAATTCCGGTTGGTCGTTAGAATATAGGGAAATTTTTCCGAATTCGAAACCACTTCCTCGGTTTCCTTAAAAGCATTGAACTCGAACAGGCCCCTGCCTCGAGTGAAGGACTCCGTGTGCAAGATCGGCGTATCCTGCCCATCGACTGACACCGGCCATTGCTTTCCGTTTTTCCCCAGTTCCTCCCATTTGATACCGGCGAAGAATGGAACAATACGCGAAATCTCTTTCAGGAGGATTGAAGGATCGTAATCGGGTTGCTCGTAACCCATGCGGTTCATCAGATCGACTACAATTTGTCCATCAGGTTTCGTACCTTCCAAGGGTTCGACTGCTTGGTTCACTCGCTGCACCCGTCGTTCCCCATTGGTGAACGTGCCACTCTTTTCCAGAAAAGAAGCGCCCGGCAAAATGACATCCGCCATTTCCGCCGTCCTTGTCATGAAGATCTCTTGCACGATAACCAAGTCGATTGACTCGATCGCCTTGGCGACATGCTGACTGTTGGGATCGGTTTGAACCATGTCTTCACCGATCACCCACAGGGCCTTCAACTTACCCTGCAAAGCGGCGTCATACATTTGCGGAATCTTCCAGCCGATCTCGCGAGGCATTTCCACTCCATAGAACGCTTCGTATTTCTTGATATTATCAGGATCGGTTACATCCATGTATCCCGCGCCCTGATAGGGCTGAGCGCCCATATCGGCCATTCCCTGAACATTGTTCTGCCCGCGTAATGGGTTCACCCCTACGCCGCGTCGGCCAATATTTCCGGTGATCAATGCCAGATCAGCGATCTGCATCACCGTGAAGGTTCCTTGCGAATGCTCCGTCACCCCCAAACCATGGAAACTCATAGCCTTGTCGGCGGATGCGTAAGCGATGGCGGCTTTTCTCACCTGTTCACGATCAACTCCGCAGATCGACTCCATCTCGTCTAAATCAATTTTCAACAGCGCTTCACAAAAATCCTCGTAACCCTCCGTGCGGCTAGCGATGAATTCCTGGTCTGCCAATCCTTCCTTAACAATGTAGTACAACATCATGTTGAGCACCGCAACGTTCGTTCCCGGACGTACCTGGATATGGTGGGTGGCATAGCGGGCCAGCTCGGTTCGACGGGGATCGATAACGATCGTCGTCTTGCCCGAAATGGCAAACTGCTTCATCTTCGCCCCGGTGACAGGGTGCCCTTCGGTAGGATTGGCTCCGATCACCATGATGGCGTCCGTGAAGTTGAGATCCACTACGGAATTGGTGGCGGCTCCGGTTCCAAACGTACGCTGCATCCCGAGCGCGGTCGGCGAGTGGCAAACCCTCGCACACCCATCGATGTTGTTTGTCCCCACGACAACGCGGAAAAACTTCTGCATCAGATAATTCTCCTCGTTCGTGCAACGGGCGGATGAGATCCCTGCCAAAGCGTCGGGACCGAACTCGTCGCGATAGTATTTAAACTTGGAGGCGATATAGTCGTACGCTTCGTCCCAACTCACTTCCTCGAAGCTGCCGTTTCGCTTGATCATGGGCGACTGAATACGATCAGGATGGTTGTAGAACTTGAACGCATAGCGCCCC
>JAUHWE010000735.1 GCA_030424825.1 Verrucomicrobiia bacterium | reverse complement strand
ATTCAAAAGTGCATTTGCCGCTGAACCCGCATTCGGTGGCATGCTCGGAATGGCTATCTCCTGGGGAGTCAAAAGGGGCATCTACTCGAACGCAGCGGGTCAAGGAACTGGACCCATGGCGGCAGCAACCGCCGAAGTCAGCCATCCCGCGAAACAGGGTCTCGTTCAGGCATTTTCCGTCTATTTCGATACCTGGTTCGTTTGCACGGCCACGGCCTTGATGATTCTGATCACAGGAGCCTACAATGTAGTGGATCCCAGCGGGGGATTTCTGGTCGAAAACCTGCCTGGCACCGAATACGGACCGGCCTTTACCCAAGCGGCGGTCGACTCCTTTCTGCCCGGCTTTGGAGGGGCATTCGTCGCAGTCGCTCTCTTCTTCTTCGCCTTCACAACCCTCATGGCATACTATTACTTCACTGAAACAAACGTAGCCTACCTCTGGACTCGACACGAACATCGCATAAAAGCGATTTTCGCTATACGCATCATCTTTCTCCTCGTAATATTCTTTGGAACCTTGCGAAGCGCCTCGCTCGCGTGGGCTCTTGGCGACATTGGAGTCGGTCTTATGGCATGGCTAAATATCATCGCCATTTTGCTGCTGAGTCGCCCCGCCCTGAGGTGCCTCCGAGATTACGAATCACAGAAAAGCCAGGGCAAGGATCCCGTATTCAAGGCAGATGATATTGGCCTTTCGAATACAGATCTTTGGAAATAGCAGAACTCCTCAAAAGCAGAACAGGCATCTTGCCTACCCGTTCCCCTTTCACCAGCACCCTGTAGGGTCGCTGATCTGCCAACATTTCCGTTCAAAACAGTCGCCTCAACGAGGCAATCTACTAGACTCGCAAGATGTCAGTTCGACCTTAATCGTTCCACCGCTCTACCCAATCAACTTCAACGCCGACTCTACGCTGGAATCATCGTGCACGATGGCATGCAAAGCAGCCGCAACCAATGGGGGGTTCGCGTGTTGCCAGACATTGCGCCCTATCGCAATTCCACTGGCTCCTGCATCCATCGCGTTTTTGACCATGGTTAGCAGTGCGGCATCATCTCCCATCGCCGCGCCTCCAAGCACAATCACTGGCACAAGGGCGGCCTCGACAATCGCCTTGAAGTCGTCCACAGAACCGTTCGTTGGAAAGGCTGTCTTTACGACATCCGCTCCGAGCTCTGCAGCTAGTCGTACCACAAATCCAACATTCTCCACGGTATAGTCAGCTGGTCGACCGATGTTAAAAGGAAGCGCTTCCAGAATCACAGGCAGCTCATACTCACGTCCCTCGCTGATAATTGCTGCACATTCTCTAAAGTTATTGGATTCGCGATGGTGATGCAGATAGAGCATATTCATCATAGCGTGAGCCCCTAATGCTTCAGCGTCTTCCGCTGAATACATTAAATAGGAACCCTCGTCTGGGTTTCCTGGGTACGCGGGCTTATAGCCGTCGGTCCTAAGACAGACTCCGCTGTTGGAAAGAACGTCTTCAAAGGCCTTGGCTACTCCATAGTTTACCACATAGCCATCCACATACTTGTCAACTTGCCCAATCAAATCGGCGGGCTTTCGCAACAAGCCTTCAATGGGAATGACGGTTCCATGATCGATGGGCAAGATGACGGTCTTGTTATCTTCTTTAAAGAATTTGCCTAAGTTCTCCGATTTTGACATCCTGGGAAACTAGAAGGTCACAACGAAAGCTCAACTCTCAATATTTGAAAACATTGCGTCACCCTTGCTGATCTCACAGCAAAAGTCCGCTTTACAAAGCGATCTCATCGCTACCCAGCGTCTCTTGACCCAGATCAAGCAGTCGGCATTTTAGGAGGATGATTATTGACACCTGAAATGAGTGATCCGAAATAAGATTCCCGATGCTGAAGCGGATTATCCTTCTTTTCCTTCTCTCTCTCGCGACCGAAGCGATCGGGCGGGAAACAACCGGAGAATCCATTACAATAAAGGATCTCGGACTGGAGCTCATCCACGTCAAAGCAGGAACCTTTATGATGGGAAGTGATTTCGATGAGCCGCAGAGGGACAAGGCTGAAGGACCTCGAACGGAAGTAACCTTAACTCACCCATTCTGGCTCGGGAAAACCGAGGTTACCCAAGCCCAGTACGAAGCAATTGTTGGAACAAATCCAAGTCGCTTCAAGGAAGTCGGCCCAACTGCCCCCGTTGAAGAAGTCTCATGGGATGATGCAATGAACTTCTGCGAACTGCTCAACCTTCGCGAACGGAAAGCAAAACGCCTGCCCAAAGGCTACGAATACACGCTTCCGACCGAGGCCCAATGGGAATATGCTTGCCGTGCGGGAACCACGGGAGCCTATGCGGGCAATCCTGCGTCCATGGGTTGGTCCAATGGAAACAGCAAAGGAACGACCCACCCCGTTGCCCAGTTACAGCCAAACCAATGGGGATTCTACGACATGTCCGGCAACATCCTTGAATGGTGCTATGACTGGTACGACAACTACCCGGGCGGAAAAGTCAAAAATCCCAACGGCCCCGCT
>JAUHWE010000060.1 GCA_030424825.1 Verrucomicrobiia bacterium | reverse complement strand
TTGGCCCGTCACATCATAGTCAAATCCGGCCGGCAATTCAAGGTTTAGAAGTGCCTCCTCAATCTGGAACGACGCTTCGGAAAGATCGATGCCGTCCACATTAGCCGAAATAACCGCTCCGCGTTGCTGATCCAGGTGCCGTATCTCGTTTGGCCCTTCTCTCACTCGCAACTCTGCTATCGACGAAAGCGGAATGGGTACGGCGCTCCGCGGGTTCACGACAATGCTTCGCAATTCGTCCAATCCCATCCGGTCTTTTTCGTCCAGCCGAACCATAATGTCTATTTGCCGATCCCGCTTTTGAAACTCGGTAGGCACCTGCCCCTGAACCTTGTTCCGAATAAGCTCAGCCACCGTTTTCAAGTCTAGATTCAGCTGGGAAAGGCGTTGCCGGTCATACACAATCTGGACCTCTGGGTTACCTTTAAGTACACTCGATTGCACATCTACTAGTCCGGGTATCGCTTGCATCGCAGCAACCACGGATGCGCTAGCCACTTTCATGTCCTCAAGATCATGCCCAAATAGTTCCACTTCTATCGGAGCATTCACGCTAAAGAGCTCCGGATAGCTGACCTCAATTTCAATATCGGGAATATTCGAAACATACTGTCTCAAATCTTCCAATACCATTGCCTCCATCTCTTTACTAGAGCCATCAATGAGAGCTGTTGTAATTACACCTGTATTCTCCCCTTCATCCGATCCACTGGACGCACCACCATCCGTACCAACAAGCACCGCAGTTCGAGACACATATTCGCTTTCCAGAACGACTGCCTCAATTCCCCCAACAACTTTAATGGTATCTTCAATCGGGGTGCCCACAGGAAGCTTCACTTTAACATTGAATTCTCCTTGGTGGACCGAGGGAATCAGTTCACTTCCTAGTCGAGGAAACACAAATCCGATCGTGAGCCCGAAAGAAACGAACGCGATGCTAACGATAAAGATCTTATTGCTCAATGCCCAGTTCAGAAAATTCCTGTAGAAGACTAGTATGTTTTCGAATACAATATCGAAGATCTTTAGAAACGGGCTCATTGCTCGGATCAGTTGCTTGCCTATCCAAACAAACACTCCCACGACCAATAATACCGCCATAAAAAGGAGAGTGAATATTTTCCCCACAAAACACATGAGAATCCGGAAGGGAAGTGACGAAACCAATACCAGCATTACAACGGGATAGGCGAGTCCCGCCACCAGTCGATAAGCCCAGCCCCCCGAGCGAATGCCCTTGTGGTAACCTGAAACAGAATTGGAAAACTTCTTCCAAGACTGGACAACAAAATCAAAACTGAATATATCAGAAAGCTTTTGAGCTGGACGTTCATTTTCGTCGCCAAATTTTCGCGACGCTAGCATGGGGATGAAATAAAGGGCCACGACGAGTGACGCCAATAAGGAAAAGACAACGGTAAGCGACATGTCACCAAAGACCTGTCCCGCGACTCCTTCAACAAATACGATTGGCAGGAATACGGCAATGGTCGTCAAGGTTGACGCCGTTACGGCACCCCCAACCTCTGACACCCCTCGCACGGTGGATTCAACGAAACTATCGCCTTCCTCCCGACAGCGGAAAATGCTCTCCAGCACCACGATGGAATTGTCCACCAACATACCCACTCCAAGCGCCAACCCACCTAGCGAAATAATATTCAGCGACACACCTGAAAGTTGCATCGGTGCGAAAGTAGCGATGATCGAAACCGGTATCGTGATCCCGATAATCGCGGTATGCCCCACATTTCGAAGGAACAGGAAAATAACAAAAACGGCAATGAACCCGCCGATCACCGCATTACTCTTAACCTCGTCAATCGATTGCTTTATGAATACCGACTGGTCCGTGAGGACTTCGAGTGAGCAGCCTTCGGGCAAAGAATACGCAACATAATTGGTCATGGCCCGTTCTTCGCGCGCTTCGATTGCGGCTAATCGCCTCTCTTCACTCGTGACCGCATTCCGGCTACTTCGAGTCCGGCGTTCACCGCTCTCAGTTTCCGTATCAGCAACATATTTCCGCTGTGCCGGTGTCCCGTAGATACGGTCGCGAACCCGTTGAGCCACTTCGACGATATTCGCATCCGCCTCTTTGTAGATCTCTATCTCTACGCTTTCGCGACCATTTACCAAGGTCACTATTTCAATCTCCTTATGGCTCTGCTCTATATCTGCAATGTCGCTGAGCAGCACATTCACCCCATTCTTGCGGGCGATTACAATCGAACCGATTTCCTCGATTGATTTGAATTCGTTCAAAGTTCGAATCGAATAGCGTACCCTTCCTTCCTGGAGACGTCCACCCGGCAGATTAACATTGTTTTGAGCCAGCCGGGTATTCACCTGTTGGATATCCAGATTCAAAGAAACTAGCTTGTCCTCATAAATGCGGACTTGGTACTCCTCTTCCAGTCCTCCAATCACCTTCACCGCAGCTAGGCCTTCCTCTCCCTCCAACTCCCGTTGGACAATATCTTCTGCGTACAGACGCAGTTGGTCTAGTGGATATGGACCCGTCATGCCAATTCGCATAATGGGATCCAACGTGGGGTCATACCGGAGAATCAGAGGCCTCTTGGCATCCCGAGGCATTCGAACCCGGTCCAGTTTTTCCCTGATGGACTGGGTCGCCTCACTCATATCTGCGCCCCATGCGAATTCCAAAATAATGTCCGACTGATCTGCCTTGGATATGGAAGTGATAGAATTCAGTTTCTGAATAATCCCCAATTCTTGCTCCAAGCGCTGAGACACCTGGGTCTCCACTTCCTGAGGTGCGGTACCCGGATACTCAGTACGCACTGTCAACGTCGGGTAGGAAATGTCTGGCATTAGCGTCAAAGCCAGTTTGCGGTACGAGACGTAACCGAACACGCAAACCGCTAGGACGATCATCAAAACCGACACGGGTCGACGTGTCGCAATCGCGAAATGGGAGTCCTTTTTCACAGCCTTGCTACCTGTCTACAATTCCGGATCTGTTCAAAGCCATCCGAATTTTCTATCCCAACAGCAAATACCAGTCGTGATTTCGTTGTATTCAAAAGCTTACAGTCGTTTAAATCGGACTCAACCTTCTGCTGCGCTACTTTCATTGGTTGCGCCTTGTTCCTGTGCGACTGCCTCTTCCACTACCTTGACATTTGCTCCATCTTTAAGAGCGCTGTGCCCCATAACAATTACCTGATCTCCCTTGACGATACCCGAGGTTGCCTGAACGAAGCCGACAGTGGAATACCCCTCGTGAAGCAAGGTCTTCTTTGCCTTCCCATTTTGAACCTTATAAATGTATTTGAGATCCCCTTCGTGAACGATTGCTTCTTTCGGAATGAGAACCGCATTCTCACTGGTATCCACAATCACTCGTACATTAACGAACATCCCAGGATAGATGGGCATGCCATTCAATTTTGAGACAGCCACTTTTGCTTTAAACGTCCCGCTCTCAGGATCAACAATAGGACTCACGAGCTTAACAAACGCATCGTACCGAACTCCTTCTATCAAGTCAGAGTCAATAATGGCGGGGAGGCCCTGCTCAATACTCAGCATATGCTGGCCCGGGATATTCACGTTGGCGAAGAGCTCGTCCAAATTCATGATGGAGAACAGCACGCGGTTGGTGGCCACTCGCCTACCCGCTTGTGCCGCACGTTCAGTGACAACGCCACTGACGGTGGATCTCACAATCGTATTTTCCAGCTGGATCTTTGCCCTCTCGAAACGCAGGCGCATTTGCTCTAGATCGAACTTCGCATTGTCGTACTCCTGCTGGTTGATGAGCTTTCGCTCGTAAAGATCCTTGGTGCGCTGGAAATTCGCTTTCTGGTGTTCGTAGCGAGCTTCTGCCTCTTCCGAGTCAACGCGCTCTTCCACATTCTCCATGCGAGCAAGAATCTGTCCCGCCACGACGCGGTCGCCCTCCTCCACATGCACTTCGAGAATGAGGCCCGACGTTTCCGCAAATATCTCAACCGAACTCTCCGTCTCTAGTACAGAATCAAAAACGAGCGACGAAGTAATCGTCCCTTCGTTAATCTCCGAAACTTTAACGGGAACCGCAGGGCGGACCCGAGCTGTCCTATCCTGCCTTTCATCCTTCCCCGGTTTACCCTTAGCCGTTTTTGCGTCATCCCTTGAACTCGCCTCCTTGGAAGCGGCTGTCCTTTCAGACGGATCAGCACTGTTCGAACACCCCCAGTGGGTGATCGAAACAGCAAGAAACAACACTACACAAATCCACGTTTTCATTTTCGATACAAGTTACTGGATGTGACCCAGTTCTGGACAGTCTCTTCTAGCTCATTCTCAGAGGTTGAGGAAGCAAATATTTCCTCAATGGCTGAGGGCTCCGCCACAACTGGAACCTGCGCCTGCGGTACAACCAAAGCAATGGTCCCTTACCGCAATTGAAGTCCCAGGCAGATCCGATGCTTCGATATCCCAAAGATTTCTAGGTTTCGAGTCTCCCAAGGGCACGCGCAACATTTGGTTAAAGTCGCAGTCGAACACTCGGCCTTCCCAATCCACGCTAAGAGTGTCCCGGCACATTAGGCCTTCGATCAAACTCGAATTAAAGCTTTCCACAAGCAATTGATGGTACTCCTCGCTCTTGCCTTCACGCTTCAATTGAGAAAGGAAGCGTGCAATCGGCATATTTGTAATGGTGTAGAGTTGGTTAAACTCTATCCCAAAGTGCGAGTTCAGCGCTTCTTTGTATTCCGCTTCAAGCGACTTCTGGCTAGGGGGCAACGTGCCGCCAAGCGGGTTGTAGACCAAATCCAGCAATAGCTGGGGATCCCTTCCGTAGCCCGCTTCATTCAGCTTTTGAAGCGCCTTGATCGAATCGTCGAAAACGCCTTCACCTCTCTGCTTATTCACGTTATCAGGCGTGAAACAAGGCATCGAAGCGACTACCTGAATCCGGTTTTCCACAAAAAACTCCACAAGGTCCTCGAACCCTGGCACCAATAGGATAGTCAAGTTGCAGCGGTCGATGATCGTGGAATGAGGTCGAACGGCACGGATTTTTGAGACTAAGTACTTAAAGTCCGGATTCATCTCAGGCGCCCCTCCCGTCAAATCCAAGGTATTGATCGACGATGCTTTTCCATACCACTCGATTACGCGGTCTACGGATTCCCGAGTCATGAGTTCCTGACGATGGGGACCCGCGTTAACATGGCAATGGACACACGCCAGATTGCAAAGTTTGCCAAGGTTAACTTGAAGGATCTTCGTTTCTGACCTGGAGAGGACGAGGTCCTCTTCGGCAAGTCGCTCTTCAAACGTAGGAAGTTTGAGTGTGGGTTTCATACAATGCCTCCCACTAGGTACACGAGCTTCCATTTGTGCAGCAACTTTCCGCGTTTCCCGTTTTTCTCGTATCGCCAGATCCCATTGATTCCCGAGGATCCCGAATTCTGGGCGCGTTCCCTTCAGATCCGACAACCTGAGAGGCAACGAAACAGATCTTTCCCCTCCCCGAACCTATACCTAAGACGGTTTCCCCTTTTTTTAAAAACCGGCTCGGATCTCCACATCCATAGTCCCACTCTATCACTTCTTTAAGAATTTCCTTCAAATAGCGTTGGTCATAGTCAACCGGACAACAAAGCCCGTTTTCTTCTGCCTGAGCGGTCTTGGCGTATCGAACACGAACGGTTCCTTCTGGGGATACTTCAATCAACTCACTCATAGATATTTGCTTACAAAACTTGCAACGCTTTGAAGCGAGATTCTATTTCATTTTTCTGGCGGAAGCGAAACGCAGACTGTTCCCATCAAATCTCGACCTAGAATTGATGCCACTTCGTAGAAATTTCACGATGGCAGACGAACCGTAAGGCAACATTAAGAACACCTCGCTCCGCCAGGTATCAAGATCGATACTTGCGGGCTCTTTCGGATAGGCTTCGAAAGCCCCACACCTTCAAATTTCAGAACGGCTCGGCACCAAACCGGGGTTCGTCCACCGACGGCTTAACGCCCTTTTTTGGCGATGTAGTAGACGACACCACCGATCATGAACAGGGGCAGTAGCGTCAAAAACGCGGTTGTTCCATAGTAAGCGTAGCGGGCGCCATCGTTCGTAACCGAACAGACGGCACAAGCGAAGCTGGCTTGCGCCACCGCGAGGCCTATCAACATTCCGATACCGAGTCTGAGTCGCCTAAAGGTCATACCGCTAGAATAGATAAACGAGAATGTACAATACCGGCCAAATGCCAACGACGAAGAACCAGAACAATTGAACCGCATGAAAGGTCTCCTCCTTTAGCACGCCGTCATTCAGTTTCACCGAAAGACGCCACAAACCGATCAAAGCCCCGATGGCATGTATGGCATGGGTCCCAATTATGAGATAGAAAAAGGCCCCGTACTGACTAGAAGTCATGGTGAGGCCGTAACTTAAAAGACGAATCCATTCGATCCCCTGAACCCCAACGAAAACGAAGCCCAACAGGAGTGTCGCCTTGACCCGCTTACGCACGAGTTCACCTCCGGGATCCGCTTTGAAGGAGTGGAACGCTTTGAAGATCATCCAACCACTGGCAAGTAGAACCAGGGAATTCAAAGCGGTTGCCATGACAGGAAGTCGCGGCTGGCCAGCTGGAGGCCAGGCTTCCGTAGATACAGCGGGAGCTTTGATAATCAAATAGGCACTTATCAGACCCGCGAAAAACATCAGCTCTGTGGCAATGAAAACAATCATGCCCAAAGCGCTGCTGCTCAGACCTGATCTCGGTTGGGAAAAATCGCGTCCCCCATATGCCGGTTCTAAAGTTTTCATTCCTGTTTTCCCGATCCCTTAATCCCTATTGAAAATCAATGCGCCTTTGCCTCACCGTGATTGTCCCCATGAGTGTCGTGTGAATCGCCGTGAGCTCCATGAAGTACATGGCTTCTCGCTTTCGCCTCTTCGACGGCGGCTTCTTCAGACACGGGTTTCACCCAATTGTGTCCATTGGCGAACATGGCGTCGGTCGCAGTTCCGAAAAAGAAGACAAACAGCAGAGACAGACACGCCAGCAGTATGTATGGCGCGTAGATTTTCTCGAGTTTGAGATGCATGAAATAAGCGCATACGAGGTACGCTTTCCAGATCGCGATTCCGAAAGCGGTCAGAAGCACGATCGGTTTCGCAAACTTACCGAATGCGGGGGCGATTTCGGGACCCAAAACGCTCACCACAAACAGCACTACTAGGATGATGTAGATCTTTAAATAACTGGGATGATTATGTCCTGCCATTTTATATAGTATTTAATTTTTAATTACTTAGCGATGTACATCAGCGGGAATAGGAAAATCCAAACAATATCCACAAAGTGCCAATACAGTCCTATGTTCTCGACGCGGTGCCAATTCTGGCCTTTCTTGATATCGCATTCCGCGATGATCGCCATAATCACCATCCCACAGAGAACGTGGAAACCGTGAAGCCCCGTGGCTGTGTAGTAGAAGCTCCAGAAGTTGCTCGTGAAAAGCGTAAACCCATGTTGAATCTCCGTCGTGTACTCATAGGTTTTAAATCCCATGAAGAATCCGCCGAGCATGATCGTCAGCCAAATCCACATGCGGGTTTTAGCCGCATCGCGCTTTTCAGAGGCCGCGTGGGCAAAGACGACGAACAGACTGGAGGTCAGCAGCCAGAAAGTGTTGCACGCTCCGATAAAGGTATTGGTATTCGCCGCTTCCACTGACCAGGAAGGTCCGTGGTTAAAGCGGTTCAGCAGATAAGAAGCAATGAGTCCGCCAAAAATCAGGATTTCAGAACCGATTACCCACCACACGGCTAAACGACCTGTGGGAATTCCCGTGCGACTGCGGCTAGTAGCTATAATTTCGTGAGCCATAGTATACGTCTTAAAATTTTCAGGTTGCCGTCGATTCCGGCTTTTCATTCTGCGGCCAATAGTCTTTTTCGCGACCCTCTACCGAATACTCGTAAGGATTCCGGTACACCTCAGGCATCGTCGCCCCAAAGTTTCCGTGTGGAGGAGGAGATTCGGTGATCCACTCCAAGGTATTCGCTTTCCAAGGATTCTTTCCTGCCTTCTCACCTTTCTTGAGGCTGATGATAAAGTTCAGAATGAATACCAATTGGAACACGAGCATGACGACCAATGACATCGTCGCGAAAACACGCATGTCCTGCATGTCGGCCCCCGCGAGGTCCGGGAAGTGCTGGTAGTTGTAAATACGACGATGCTGTCCGCCGGCGCCGAGGATGAACAATGGGATGAAGATGCCATTGAACGGAATAATGGTACCCCAAAAATGGATCTTGCCCCAAGTCTCGTTCATTTTGCGGCCGAACATTTTTGGAAACCAATAGTAGATTGCCGCAAAGGTCGCAATAATCGCAATGGGAACAAACGTGTAGTGGAAGTGGGCTAACACAAAATAAGTATCGTGCAGATAGATATCCACCCCACTGGAGCCCAACCAGATTCCCGTAACGCCCCCAAGAAGAAATTCGCCGGTAAAGGCCAAGCCAAACAGCATGGCAGTAGTAAACCGAATCGATCCCCCATAGAGTGTGGCAATATAGGCGAACATAATGATCGCCACCGGAATCGAGATTAGCAGCGTCGTCGTCGTAAAGAGATATGTCGCTCTCGGGTCTACCCCAGATATAAACTGATGGTGAGCCCAGACAAAGAAACTCAGAATCCCTAGCCCGATTGTACTGTAGAGAATGAGTTTATAGCCAAAGAGCTTTTTACGAGCGAACGTACAGGTTATCTCGCCGACAATTCCGAACGCCGGCAGAAGAACAACATATACTTCTGGATGCCCGAAAAACCAGAACAAGTGCTGCCACAAGACTGGGTCCCCCCCAGCCGCAGCGTCAAAAAAGGAAGTCCCCAACGTCTGGTCAAAGAGAAGCATGACCGCTCCTGCGATAAGTGGACCTACTGAGCACATGAAAAGGATACTAGCGATGACGATCATCCAAACGATAATAGGAATGTCGTACATCTTCATACCCTTCGCCCGGGCATTCATGGTCGTGGTAATGAAGTTAATACCACCCAGCAGGAAGGCTACGATTTCCAGCGTCACTGCGATTAGCCACAAAGGAGCTCCAAACGGCGTCGAATTGAATTCAGCCTTGGCCGACAACGGCGGATAGGCCGTCCAAGCGCCTCCAAATCCTCCCCCAGGGACGAAAAACGAAATGATGAGGATAATCGCGCTCAACAAGAAGATCTGGTAAGACAGTCGATTGATTCGCGGGAAAACCATATCGTCGCACCCAATCATCAGGGGGATCAGGAAATTCCCCATCGCGGCGATCAATACCGGCATCGCCACCCAGAAGATCATGATCGTTCCATGATTCGTGACGAGGGAGTTGTACGCCGCAGGCGACAAGGTTCCCCAAAACGGGATCGATGAACCCGGGAATGCGAGCTGCATACGGAAAACATACGCGAAATAGCCCCCGATGAGAGCCATCGCCATTCCCGTAAACATATATTGGAAACCGATAATCTTATGATCGGTGGAGAAGATGTACTTGCTCCAAAAGGATTGTTCGTGGTGGTCGTCATGATGCTCCCCATGACCCACTTCAGCGTGAGCGACTTCAGCCATTGTTCTGGTCCTCCTTTTCTTCAGATGGATTTTGTTTTGCGGCCGCTATCATGCCGGTCTCATTCAAATTCGGTGTATTCGCCGCGATCCACGCATTGTGCTCCGCTTCAGACTCGATAAAGATTCGAGCCCCCATGATTCCGTGGGCGACGCCACACATTTCCGCGCACTGGATATCCCACTCCCCCTCTAGAATAGGTTTAAAATGCCCACTGATCACGCGGCCAGGAATCGCATCTTGCTTCAACCTGAAGACGGGAACGGAAAAGCTGTGCATCACGTCCCTAGACTCGAGATGGTAGGTGTACTGGGTATTGTTTTTAATGTGAAGTTCATTCACCGACGCGATATCGTCCTCAGTTCCCAATACCTTGTCAGCGCCCGCATGGTAGAAGGTCCAAGCCCACTGCTGCGACACGATACGCACCTCCTCATCGGGTGGAGGAATATCGATCTTAACATTGTACCACACCATAAAGGTGGGAATTATGATAGCGATGTCGCAGGCCAGAATCAGAAAGTGAGGAATCTCGATCGCCTGCTTCTGCTTGTGCGTCTCCCCTGTGATATATTCCGCTTTCTGGCCGTCACGATGCCGATAACGGAAAATCAGGTAGAAGAAATACCCGAGGACCAGGAAGAACCAAAATCCGACCAGTATCGTAATGACATCGAAGAGAACATCAATCTCCTGCGCAAAGGTGGACGCGCGAGGCAGGAGAGACTCCAAAATGCCTGGCATGAATTTGTCTAGAAAATCAAACATGACGAAGAATAGAGGGAAAAGTTTTCAAATGGGAGAAAGTTAAAAAACGTACCACAGCACAACAATTGTGGCCGAGAAAGCAATGGTACCTCCTACTGTATAATAGAACATCTTGCGAGTGACGGAGTACGCGTAGGCTTCCGCTTCTGGATCAAGTTCGTTGTCGCTCATAAAAATCGTAGTATTTTGTATTGGAAAGGAGGTCGTCTATTTTCCGAGCGTACTGATGTAGGCGAGTACGTCCTTCATCATTTGCTCATCTGCTAGAAGCATCGACATCGGACGCATCTGGGCTCCCGCGATGTCTTGCGGATTCGATCCGCGAACTCCTGACTTAAAATTCTTCAGTTGGACAAGCTGGTACCAGTCGTGCTGATTCACCAAGCTGGGGGCATTCAGGAGATCGTTTCCTTTCCCGTCTGGTCCGTGACATGCGAGACAAGTCGCGTAAGTCGCCTGGCCTTTTACTGGGTCGCCTCCTTCGAGAGAGGGCTCGATCGGCGAGGATCCGAGAGATACGATGTAGCTAGCGACCGCCTGCATGTCCTCTTCCGTCGCCATCGTTTGCGCCATGGGCAGCATTCTCAGGCCTGCAATATCGTCAGCATGAGCCCCGCGCACTCCGGATTTGAACTTCTTGAGCTGCTCCACGATATATTTTTCGGATAGCCCAGTTAGCGCTGGAGCCAACTGGAGGGGGATCCCTTGACCATCAGGCCCATGGCAGATTGTGCAATTACGGTAAAGGTTTTCACCGCGCGTATCCGCTTTCACCGCTGATCCATAAAGGATGGCAGAAATAAAAGTCAGTGCTACCAAAAGGGACTTCGAGGAGAAAAACTCCGCGTGAGATCGAATCGATTTCATGAGCTAGAATATTGGCGAAAACCGGGTGCCTGTATAGGAATAGTTGCTAATTGAGGAATGTATTAAGGCTTTTTATACGCGTTAAAAGAATGGCTTCGAACGAGAGGACTGTTCACAGCCTATTCAAAAGGTAGGCCCGCCTGGTTCCTGCTTAAGATTGAGCAATGGAACAGAATAGCTAATACCTTTGGCGGCTCGCCTTGTGTCAAGGCAAAATCTGAACGGGAATCCCCGTCTGCGGACCCGCTCGACCCTCTGAAAACAAGCAAAGGAACGTCAGCTTGCCCCTTTACCGCACGGCCATTCGCATTCGCTAGAAGAGATGGCCCTATTTAGTCAGCCCGAATCGCTTAGTAAATGGGTAGAAAATTAGCACGGGTCGACCGACAATAGCCGGCTCCGGTACGTAGCCCCAGTCCCGGCTATCCGAGCTGTGGCCACTGTTGTCCCCTAGCGCCACGTACATGTCCTTGGGGACCTCGATCTTCTCTCCAGGCCTGAGGAGGGAATTTCCAATATGGAAATAGCCATCGTAGGGGGACTCTTTTGAGTTGTTTTTCACAAATGCAATTGAGCCCTTGGCCTCTTCCCCGTTCACCAAAAGCTTTCCGTCGTCAATCTGAAGCGCGTCTCCCTCGACGCCACTCAACCGCTTGATGTAGTAGCTGTCCCTCCCCCTCCGGGTGAGCGCGGGTACTTCGCTGGTTTTGAAAACGAATCCATCGCCCACCTTAGGCCGAACGAAATGGTAGCTCATGCGATCCACGAAAAGCTGGTCACCGGTGTGGATATCGAAGGACAAAACCGTCTCCCCTTTCTTGTAATACCGGCCGGTACGGACCATAATCACGTTGGCCTGCAATCCATTTGCCAGTGTCCTGCGGCCCCTTCCCGCCACTTGCCCCGCGCTTATACGCTTCTGGATTGCCTCAAGGAGCGAATCCTCTTCCGGGAACCAGGATTGGAGCAGAATGTTTTTATCCTGAACATTAAGCATCGGCATGTCGCTCGCGACATCAAACTCCTGCGGCGTTTTTAGCAAAAGCGGCTTACCCCCAATCTCGAACGCGAAACCATTGCCCTTACCCGGCACAATCAAATGGTGCCGCTTGCTCACCGTATTGACCGGAAGCAGGCTGTTCGATCGGAGGGTCGTGGATATCGGAATCAATAGCTCCCCATCTGCAGGCGCTTTCAAATTGTAGCGTATTGCCCCATGAGCAATCAATCGGAAGGCGCGACTCACGGGACCCGGAGCCGGATTGTCTTCCGTCCAGACTTCGCTCGTCATCCCGTTGTAGGTCGGCCACATCGAATTGGTGGGAATCTTAAACGGCTTTATGAAGAACGCGGTGAACCCCAGGTAGAGAATCAGGAAGTAGAGGATGAAATCCACATTCTCGCCCAGCATCGATTGCGGGTAGAAGGCTCCACCGACCTTCTTCATATGACCTTCCACCGCCTCTATCGCTA
>JAUHWE010000734.1 GCA_030424825.1 Verrucomicrobiia bacterium | reverse complement strand
TGCCCAGACCCATCGCCAGCGATCTCACAATCAGGAATGGCACTCTGCAGTGCAACGGCAGCCGACCTCGTGACATATGGTCCAACCAGCAACTCACGTAATGATTCAAGGCTCGAAAGATCACTAGCCAAGTGTTTAAATTCAGCAGTGCCGGCACTGTCTCCTTGGCCAATATGTCAATTGATACTAGCGGAACGATACTTAGAGCAAATATTTTCCAAACCAAGGGAGGTGTACTCGCATACATCTTTGGGAACAATGTGCAAACGACTATCGCCACGATGCCGATGACAGCTGGAACCTTGCTAAGACTCTCCAGGTTTAAGAGCGCGGTGATGGATGTCAGCGCCATTAGCGCCCCAACCAGCCACTTCAGTCGATACAAATCACTTATGCTAAGCTTTCGCAATCGTTGTTCCATTTACTATAGCTCCCACAGAATTTCCGTCCAAAGGCGAAAACACCACGCAGTTAGATTGAGTCGCGCTCTCGCGGTCACTTGAATCGGCTCCCCACTTCAAGGCCGATATCTCGTCAAGAAAACTGCCAAGATCCGCGACCCGGCTGATTTTTATCGAAGATCCACCGACGATCCGACAATGATCCAGGTCACCCGCCAGAAACAAATCCTCGGCTAGACTCGCGACAAAAGAGCACATTTTTTCGAACAAGTCCTCCTTTGCCCAAAGATAGCGAGAGGGATTTACGACCAGCGAATAGCGGGCTTGGCTTTCGGCAGCATGCTGTTTCACAACCAATGTACCCTGACGAGCCGAGACTTTCCAGTGAATCGACCTCGGGGCGTCGCCTCTTGCATACTGTCTAAGTCCAATCAGCTCTCCCGTAGTTCCCTTTGCTTTGGTACTAGCTCCCTGCCAACCAAAACCAGTCCCTATCATCTTCAGTCTTTGGTACTCAATACGGGCTGGCCAGATCTTCGCCTTCACTTCGCAATCGCCTGGCACGTACTTACGCAAGAAGCCAAATGGGAATGACGAAGTCGCTTCGTATATTCGAAAATTCGCTACGCATCGTTTTTTGGGCCGGTGACGCCAAACAAGGCGACTCAACGCTCCCGGAGCAACACTCTCCGTCAAATGCAATTCACACGATTCATCAGTGGTATCGTTTCCTACATTAAAAAGCAGACAAAACAATGGAAACCGTTGTCTTGCATTTTCTACTACAACCGCAACTTCCCCGTCTTCACCCACTCTAAAGGTAGAGCTTGTCTCCAAGCGCCAACGAGCTGAAATGATATTGGACCAGCAGAAAAAGCCACTCATGATAATCGTGGCGATCAACAATGACAAAGCGGCAAATAGAATGTTGTTCTCTGTATTGTAGGCAGCCAGGCCCAAACAGAGCCCGACTAGAATCAGCATCATCCCCGACGCGGTTGGGAGGACTTTCTCTCCTTTAGGAGGAACGAAGATCTCCTTGATCTTTGTCGAAAGCGGCCTCGGGGTACGACCCGATGCAGGACCACCCCAAGAAAACTGGTCCTTTGCTGCTGAGAACGCCATACGGTCTATTCGTTTATTTCGGCTGTGGCACAACTGCCAGAATTCGCGATACGATTCCTTCAACCAGTCGTCGCTCTTCCATCGCGTCAGATGAAGGACGACGGAGATTCAGACGATGGCTAAGTACCGAAGCCGAAACCGAATTGACATCTTCAGGCACAACGAAATCTCGCCCAAAATAGAGCGCTCGGGCTTGGGCTGCTGCTTTCAATGCTAAACTCCCTCGAACACTGATACCTGCCTTAAACTCGCTTTCGGTCCGAGTAGCCGTCACAATCCCCATAATATACTCCAAAACGCTATCCTCTAAATAGATTTTAGATACCGTATTTCGGATGGTCATGATCTCCTCTTTGCTAACGGGGTTGCCAAAGTCCAAATCGTTATAGCCCGAATTCGTGCCTGCAAGGATATCCAACTCGTTTTCAATACTGGGATAACCCATCTGGAGGCGCATCAGAAAGCGGTCCATTTGGCTTTCCGGGAGCGGGAAAGTCCCCTCGTAATCCACTGGATTCTGAGTAGCTAGAACGATAAAAGGATCACCGACTGAATAAGTCTCTCCATCAATCGTGACACGACCATGGTCCATGACCTCGAGAAGACTGGATTGAGTCTTTGGAGTTGCCCGATTGATTTCATCCGCCAAAACGATATTCGAGAAAATCGGTCCCTTCTTGAATACGAACGTCCGTTCGTGCTCATCGTAAATAGAAACGCCCGTGACATCTGTAGGTAACAGATCACTCGTGAACTGGATCCGCTTGAACTCCGAATGCATCGCTTGAGCCAAACAGTACGCTAACGTGGTTTTACCCACTCCGGGAAGATCCTCGATCAGCGCGTGGCCACCCGCTGCCAGGCAGATCAGCACATTGTCAATCACGTCATCTTTACCTTTGATCCGGCTTCCGATCAAGGTCTTCAATCGATTAAAAACCTCACGTGAGGCATTCATTGCTTCTGTAGAGAGAAACTCGCTCATTGTTTTGTCTATTTAAATT
>JAUHWE010000733.1 GCA_030424825.1 Verrucomicrobiia bacterium | reverse complement strand
TTCTTTTGCGCCTGCATTTAGACGCCATCACAAGAAGGATGCTACCCTGGTATCATCCATACCCTATGTGAAACCTTTTTTCAGGGCCGACTAAGTAAATCGAAGCGTTTTGATAGGGGCTCCAGTGGCTACGCCCTAGAAGCTACGGCATATTAGTGTAACTGGATCCAAGCGGCATCGCGGTTCACGTATATCTATGGGTTGACTTCCACTTCGGGTTTTGCATTCGATGTAATCCTATTTTTTGCGACTGGCGAGTAAGGCGGGATTGACCGCTAGGAAGCTTCGCGGTTCTATCGAACGCCTGGGTAGAGCCACTGTTTAAACTATAATTGCTTCCATCATGTCTAATCTGACTACGTCGTCACCCGTCTCTGAATATCTCTCGTCCCGTAAACCGGATGAAGTGAATCCTGCCATGCTGGGCTATGTTGCGAACCTGCAACAGGTTGCCTCGGTAAACGCCCCGATCGCGGCGTCGATCGTGAAAGAACTCCAGGACCAGCGCAGCAACCTAAAGCTCATCGCATCTGAGAATTTCACCTCGCTGAATGCCCAAGCGGCCATGGGCAATTTGCTCACCGACAAGTACGCGGAAGGTTTTGCCGGGGCTCGCTACTATGCAGGTTGCGACAACATCGATGCGATTGAGAGCGAAGCCTGCGAACAGGCCTGCCGGTTGTTCAATGCCGAACACGCTTATGTGCAGCCACACTCGGGCGCGGATGCGAATCTGATCGCTTTTTGGGCCATTCTGCAGGCGAAGGTGGGTACCCCTCTTATGGAGGAAATGGGCGAGACCAATCCTTCCAAAATGTCCCGCGAGGACTGGAACAAGGTTCGGGCGGCGATGGGCAACCAGAAAATGCTCGGACTGGATTACTATTCCGGTGGCCACCTGACTCATGGTTACCGGTTTAACATTTCCGCCCAGTTTTTCGATGCCTACAACTATTCGGTCAACAAAGAGACAGGATTGCTCGACTACGATGAGCTGGAAGCGCAGGCGCTCGAGTTAAAGCCATTGATCTTGTTGGCCGGCTACAGCGCTTATCCCAGAAAGGTCGATTTTCGTCGGATGAAGGAAATCGCTGACAAAGCGGGAGCGGTTCTGATGGTCGACATGGCCCACTTCGCGGGACTAGTTGCTGGTGGTGTCTTTGAGGGAGACTACAATCCGATGCCATTTGCTGATGTCGTGACAACGACCACTCACAAAACTCTCCGAGGTCCCCGTGGGGGAGTGGTCCTTTGCAAAAAGGAATTTGCTGAGTATGTCGACAAAGGGTGCCCTCTCGTGATCGGCGGACCGCTGCCGCACGTTATGGCGTCCAAAGCGGTTGCTTTCAAGGAAGCGAACGAGCCGGAGTTTAAGGAGTACGCACAGAATGTGGTGAACAATTCTCGAGCGATGGCGAAGGCGATGATCGATGAAGGCCTCAAAATTTGCACGGGTGGAACGGACAATCACCTCTTGCTGATCGACGTGACTCCGTTCGGTCTCAACGGGCGACAGGCGGAAGCCGCCGTGCGCGAATGTGGCGTTACATTGAACCGGAATTCGTTACCTTTCGACCCCAATGGACCTCACTATACCAGTGGATTGAGGGTTGGTTCTCCAGCGGTCACGTCATTGGGAATGGGAACCGAGGAGATGAAAGAGATCGCTTCGATTTTTAATCTCATACTTTCAAACACGACACCACAAAAACTGACCAAGGGGAAAAACGCGGGTCAGTCTAGCAAGGTGAAATACGATATTCCCGAAAGCATTGTAAAGGAGGGGAGAGCTCGCGTGCAAAGCCTTCTTGACCGGTTCGTTTTGTATCCAGAATTGGATGTCGAATTTCTGAAGAGCCACTTTTCACTTTAGGAACTGGGAAGTATGGGCACGGCAGAACAGAGTATTACTGGCTTCGAGAGCGAGTTTCTTGTCTGTGATTAAGATTGGCTGCTAGGTCGTGCGAACCGGGAGTCTTCACTCAAGGGAAAATGTCGAAAAACTCCTTCTATTCCGATTATGATTTTGAACCACTAGCTGGAGGGAAGCGGCCGGATGATTACCGTACACCTTTTCAGATAGATAGGGACCGGATTATCCATTCGGCGGCTTTCAGAAAGCTCCAATCCAAAACCCAGGTCTATCTCTCGGGAGAGTACGATTTTTACCGTACGCGACTGACCCATTCGATTGAAGTCGCCCAGATTGGTCGGTCGATCTGCCATTTCCTGCAAAGTGACTCGAAATACTTGCGAGACGACTTTTTCATAGATTCTGACTTGGTCGAAGCCTGTTGCTTGAGTCACGATCTAGGCCATCCACCCTTTGGGCACGGGGGTGAACGAACGCTTCACCGGCTGTTTCAAGATATCGGTGGATTTGAAGGTAATGCTCAAACCTTGAGATTGATTACGGATACACTGTACCAATCGAGAGGAAAGCAGCGGGGCATTTCTCCCACAAGGGCATTTCTCGACGGCATTCTTAAATACAAGTCTTCCTTTTCGGAACGCGATCGTCCCAAGAACCATTTCATATATGACTTC
>JAUHWE010000059.1 GCA_030424825.1 Verrucomicrobiia bacterium | reverse complement strand
TGCGAATAAGAACCTAATAGGACGGCGTTGGTTAACGTTCCATCGGACGACAAGTATACACGGTCATTCCATAAGGCTGCCGTCGCCGCGCCTCCCGAATTCACAACGGTCCAGTTTACCGAAATCGTTTGGCCCGAGAGTGCATTCGCTGGTGCCGATATGGCGGTAACCGCCAAATCCGCTACCGGGCCCAAGGTCGTCGTCAAAGGTGCCGAGGCGCCAGTGTTATTGTTCTCGAATCCAGCCTCGACTACATTGTTCAAGGCATCCGTGACTACGACAATCTGGTAAGTTCCGATATCCAAATCTTCCGGGAGCGAGACTTGTGTGGTGTTGCTAACGGTTCCCCCTATCGCAATCGACTGGTTTCGGCTGATCGTCTTCAGCAATCTCGCCGACGCATCAACCAGTCCCGTATCACTTATATAAATACGGTCGACCCAGCTGGCGGAAGCAAGATTTGCGTCCCCCTGATTCTGGACGACCCAATTTACCGAAATCGAGGCCCCCGAAACTGCCGTTGTTGGCGCCGTAACGCTATTTACTACGAGATCAGGAAGTGGCAACAGGGTCACTGCAATCGCCGAGCTACCCGTTGTATTATTATCTTCCGCACCTGGTTCCGTAGCTTGATTATTCACATCGGTACGGACAAAGATTGTGTAGTCGCCTGCAGCCAGATCTAGAGAAAGATTAACCGACCTTGTATCCGAATAACTCGCTCCCGCCGCTAACGCTCCACTGTGATTAAAAGATCCTAAAATGGTATCGCCTCCATCGAAGGTGTCATCGGTGGAGAGGTAGATACGGTCTACCCAGGCGGACTCGGCTGTGCTAGTTTGGCCAACGTTGGCTACGGTCCAGGAAACATTGAAAGTCGTTCCCGTTTGCGCAGAAGAAGGAACCGTTATCGAGGAAACCACTAAGTCGACTGGCGAACCGGTGGAAACGACATTGATTGAAGCAGACGCCGATTGATTTCCCTCGTTGGACTCAACGACCGTGTTCCCTGAATCTACTTGAACAAAGATAGTGTAGGCTCCGTCGAATGTAATTGGAATTTGGACATCGAGGGAACGGTCGACAAAAGAAGCGGCATCAAGACTAGAACTGATCGTTGTCGAATCGAGAACCACATCGTCTCCGTTTCCAAAAATGGCATCCGTGGAAGCGATAATACGTTCCGTCCAGTTTGCGCCCGTTGACGCAGTACCCGAATTGGTGACACGCCAATTCGCCGTAATCGTTTCACCAGGAGCAGGGGTATCATCGGAAAAGCCAAGATTGCTTGGGTTTAAATCCGGCAAAGCAACGGTGACCACAAAAGTAATGGTGTCTTCGGTCGCCTCGCCCGGCGTTCCATCATTGTCCTGATCTAGGAGACTTCCTTCTGGAGTAGCAATGTTTGGTCCTACTCGAATCGAATAAGCGCCATTCGCATCTTGGGCTCCAAACGCCACCCGATAGGAATCCCCTCCGATTGCGGTGATCAGTCCAACGCTAATTTGTCCCCCAGGACCGGTTACCACAACATCCTCGGCGGTGAACGTCGATTCATCAATCGTCTGATTAAAGGTCAGATCGAACGAGCTGAACAAGGTGTTGAGGGTGCCACTGGGGCTCGTCCCCGTAATCAGCAGGGCAATGGTCTGAACTTCAATCGTTCCAGCAGATGCGACAACATTGTTCACTCGATTCGTATCGGGAACTGCTTCGCCAGAATCGCTCGACACGATAATCGTGTAATTGCCGTTCGCAATTGCAGGAATATCTGTCGTCAGGCTTCCGCTATAGGAGGCACCAATGGCTAGATTGCCAGAGCGCGTGGACGATCCGAGCAAGATATCGGATGCATCGAGAATAGAGTCAGACGAGAGATAGATTGAATCGGTCCACGGGGCCGCGGCCAAAGACCCACTTAAATTGGTTACAGTAAAGGTAAACGTTGCCGCGTCACCCGGCGATCCAGACGCAGGTCCTGAAATATTCGATACTGCAAGGTCCGCGGCCGTCGCGATCGAATTGAGAACGATTACGGAGGAACCAATAACACTGGAGAAAAACGGAGCCACACCCGTTTCCGTAGCGAATCCACCAATACGAGCACCATAGGTGGATACCGTGTAGCTGTCCCCGCTTTGTGGCCCGTAGCCATTGGTCAAGCTGACATCGAACGTTCCCGCCAAGGTCGCCGTTCCGCTAACTACTAATTGTCCCTGTCCACTGTTCGCTGAGGAATCTCCAATTTCGACCTCGAGCGTTGCGGCGCTATCTTGAGTATAGTTACCGGTGATATCGACCGTCCCGCCCGTTCCCACGGCTAGGGTGCCATTGTTGAAGAGATCACCTGCGCGAGCGAATGTCGCCCCATTGCGAACCGCCAGTGAACCGTTATTGGTAACGAGACTGGCTAGCCCTGTGATGGAACCCGCCGCTCCGGCGACTACTACATTGGCCTCGTTCGTGTCGATGTTGGCATTGAGATTAAGCACGCCTCCATTGGCGATCCAGGTTCCCGCAGTCAAAGTGCCAGAGGTAACCTGAGTATTCGGACCATTCACGTTGAGCGTTCCGTTATCAGATTGAACAGTACCCGTGTTGTTGAGAATTACCGGAGAGCCGCCACCGGTGAATGTCGAGGAACCCGTGCCATCGGATTTAACCAAGGTTCCCTCATTGTTGACAATCCCCTGAGCGCCGCTCCACCAGCGAAATCCTCCATCACCCGCCAAATCGTACACCGCCCCAGTTTGATTGTTGAGGACTCCGCTTTGCAACCGAAGCGGTTGATCGTCGGTATGGGTGATGGTTCCCGTATTGTTCAGCGTTCCCGCCAAGTAGCGAATACCGTCACCCGACATGGTTAACCAACCCGTATTCGCAAACGTACCGCTGAGCGTTCCGCCCGTCCAGCTCAGCAATTCGGCAGGGAAATTTAAATTGGTGGTACCGTCTCCGGTAATGGTCCCACTAGAGATCGTAATCGCTCCCCCACCGGATCCCGTGTAGCTTCCTTTCAAGGTCTGGCTGCTTCCGAAATCCAGCACCGCGTTCGTCGCGACCACGAAGTTACCCCCATCGCTTACACCGCCTCCATTTAAAAGAAGGGTACCCGTACGTATATCAATCACGCCGTCCGAAGCGTTATTGAAAAGTACTGGGCTACCCCCTCCCGTCATGCTGGACGTAACGACTCCAGCAGACTTTCGGACAGTACCTAAATTGTTGAATTGGCCTTGAGCGCCACTCCACCATCGTAGATCCCCGTCCCCTGCGAAGTCATACACACCTCCAGACTCATTGTTGAGGACTCCACTTTCAAATCGTAACTGATTATCGTCAGCGTGAGTGATAATGCCCGAATTGTTGATCGTTCCGTTCAGATAGCGGATCCCATCTCCCGACTGGGTGATCGCGCCAATATTCGACAGCGTGCCACTAATTCTTCCGTCACGCCAGTGTAATTGGTCTGCAGGAAAATTGAATACCGTCGTCTCATCAACCGAAAGGGTCCCCGACACGAGTGCAACCTTTCCCGCACCTGAACCCGTATACGTTCCTGTTAAGGTTTGATTGGAAGCGAACTGCAGCTCCGCGCCAGCAGAGACAGAAAACGTTCCACCTGCGCTGATCCCCGCGCCATTCAGATAAAGAACGCCGGACTGAACTTCGATCACGCCATTGTCCGCATTGTTGAAAGAGATGGGAGAGCCCCCGCCGGTCATGCTGCTGTTATCGGTACCTGCGGATTTGCGAACCGTTCCCCGATTGTGGAACTGACCTTGACCCCCGCTCCACCAGCGCAGATCCCCATCACCCGCGAAATCGAAAACTGCTCCGGACTCGTTGTTGAGCACGGCTCCCTCAAAACGTAGCTGCCCGTCATCCGAGTGAACGATCGTTCCCGTGTTGGTCAGCGTTCCATTCAAATAGCGAACTCCATCGCCCGACAATGTGATAGCTCCCGAATTGGCGATCAAGCCAGCGAGTCTGCCGTCTCGCCACTGAAAAACACCATCGGGAAAATTAAAGGTCGTCGTCTCATCACCAGTGAGTGTACCCGAAACAATCGCAACCTTTCCTAGTCCCGAGCCGGTATAGGTTCCCTTTAAGGTCTGGTTCGAAGCGAACTGCAGTTCCGCCCCTGCCGAGACATTGAATGTGCCCCCTTCGCTCGACCCCGCGCCATTCAGGTAGAGAATGCCGGACTGAACTTCGAGCACTCCATTCTCCGCATTGTTGAAAGAGATGGGAGAACCCCCTCCGGTCATAGTGCTAAAATCGGAACCCGCGGATTTGCGAACCGTTCCCGCATTGTTGAATTGACCTTGAGCCCCGCTCCACCAGCGCAGATCCCCATCGCCCGCGAAGTCGAAAACCCCTCCGTCCAGATTATTTATGGTACCACTGATAAAACGTAATTGTTCGCCCGCGTGGGAAATCGTACCTGAGTTGCTCAAGGTCGCGGAGAGGTACTTCGCCCCAGTTCCTGATGTTGTGAAAACACCGGTGTTGGCGATGATTCCTCCCGCCAAGGTTCCCGCCGAAAATTGCGTCGCTCCGTTGAGCTCACCCTCGGTCGCGATCGTGAGCGTGTTACTCGTCAAGGCCAGCGTCTCGTTGCTGACCAAGTAGGCTACCGTTACATTGCTTCGAACGGTTACGGTGACATTTGTTGCCCCCCTGTCGATTAGCACGCTGTCCGTGCTGGTTGGAACAACACCCGTGCTCCAATTACTTCCTACATCCCAAAAACCGTCGGTATCCGATATCCAAGTGACTGTCGCCGCTGGAGGAGCTAGAAAATGTTGCTCTAGCTTTGATACCGCACCAATTGAATCCAAATAAACATTACTTGCACTTCCCGACTCCGGCGGACCATTGGCAGCCTTCAACGTCGTTACCAGAGTGGCAGTGGGATCATTGAAATTGTCTTCGCCGGAAACGGGTTCCACCTCATTGTCCGGCCGGTTGAATACACTTAGCTCAACCGCTTTGAAAGTCTCTGCGCTGCCCGAATCGGATGTCGCTGTTTCGTCGATATCAGAATCCGACTCAACGGATCCCGGGTTCGTTGCCGGCGCATCGAGCTCGCTTCCCTTTTCGTCAAGATCGCCGTTTTCAATCTCGTCAAACCCTTCGAAAAGTCCGCCCGCCTCGAAGCCTTCGAAGACCTCGATGGATTCACTTTCAGGCGCTTCCCAAGCGGTTTCAATCGCGTCACCCACAAGTCCGCTCGCCAAGGCTTCAGCCACCGCAGCGTCCGCCGCGAGCATGATGCGCGGCTCAAGAGGTTCGAGTTGAAAGCGGGAGGAACTCATGGAGGAACTGAAATGGCACCCGATTTGGATGCGTCAGCGGACCAAGAAAAAGTGGTAACGAGACGGCATCGAGGCAAGAATTTTTCACTGGTTTTTGAAGCAAATAGGCAAATTTTTGCTATTTTAGGGCCGAATTAGGTGCGTTGGCTCCCAGCAAAGCCCAGCGAATCCTCAAGCCATTGGTCGCTTTGGAGCACCTGCCGACGTTGCCGATAGGAACGCCGCTGGGCAATCCCCTGTGCCCATTCGGCGGCGGGTCCCAAAAATTTCACGGCCAAAAAGGGGGCGAATCGGGCCAGTAATCTGACCCCCCATTTCGCGGGCGTGGGGAGAAAACGCTTAAATAATTCATCCTCAAAACTGACGAATGCACGTGCCGATCCGGCATCGCCTTGACGTCCGGCACGTCCAAAAAGTTGCCGGTCGATCCGACCGGCCTCGTGTCTTTCGGTGGCGATTACATGCAGGCCACCGAGCTCCACGACACCCTGTTCCAGACGAATATCGGTGCCTCGCCCGGCCATGTTTGTGGCGATTGTGATGGTCGATTTTTTACCCGCCGCGCCCACGATCAGCGCTTCTTCCAGGTGCCGTTTCGCATTGAGAAGATTCGCTCGAAGACCGTTTTCAAGGAGTCGCTGATTCAAAGATTCGCTGGCTTCAATACTTCGCGTTCCAATCAAAATAGGTCGTCCCAGATCGTGAATTTGTTTCACTTCTTCAACGATGGCTCGCCATTTCTCTTCGCTTTTCAAGTATCGTTTTTCTTTTTCCAACGAGCGAATAATCGGTCGATTAGTGGGAATATCCACTACCGGAAGACGGTAGATTTGCCATAATTCTCCCGCCGATTCACGAGCTGTTCCGGACATCCCACTCAGCCTTGGGAAGAGTCGGAAGAAGCGTTGGAAACTCATGCGGGCGATGGTCTCACTGGGGCTGGTCACATCGATTCCCTCTCGCACTTCGATGGCCTGGTGCAATCCTTCGCGCCATGTCCGCTGAGGCATCAACCGTCCTGAAAATTCATCTACAATCACCACCTTTCCATCCTGCACGACGTACTGCTTTTCGCGTTCGAAAAACGACTTGGCTTGCAATGCCTGCTCCACTAGTTCGCGTCTTCGATCGGGGCCTCGCCAAAGGGGTGGCAACGGATCCGCGAGCTGAGCGAGGTGAGATTCACCTCGAGGGGTCAGGTCCACTTGCTTGTGCTTTGCATCGGCTTTATAGTCGCGTCCTGTAATCAGCTGCTCTGCCAGATGGTAGGCCTCGATACACGCCTGCCGGAGCGATTCGTTGGGCTGCTCCCGAGAGATGATTAGCGGCGTGACGGCTTCGTCAATCAGGACGCTATCCGCTTCATCCACAATCGCGGTGTGAAGCCCTCGCTGGACGACGTGTCTCCGCGCGTTGTCATTTCCAGAGAGCTGCCTCAACGCTAATCGATCCGCAGCGGACGCGTTTCCGAGAGCGATTCGGTCTCGAAGAAAGTCAGCGAGCAACTCCTTGCTGGTCGCATAAACCACATCGGCCTGATACGCGCTCCGGCGCTGAATCGGTGAAAGGGTCGCGGTGACCGCCGCTACTTCAAGCCCGGTCCAACTCGCCATTTTCGCGAACTGGTCAGCATCACGTTGTGCCAAGTAGTCATTCACCGTAACTACGTGACAGGGCTTTCCGCTCCAACCCGCCAATACGGCCGCCATCGCTGCGACAATCGTTTTACCTTCACCGGTCGCCATCTCGATCAAGCAGCCCCGATCCATACCCAGCACACCCGCAAGCTGAACCTTGTAGGCCCGCAGCCTCCAAGCCCGCCAGCCTGCCTCGCGTAATGCCGCCAAGGCATTGGTTCGGGTTTCAGGCGTAACATTCCCTCTGCGTCGCCGATACTCGCGTTGCAGCTTTCCGATTTCCGATCGCAGCGACGGATTCGACATGGCTTCCATTTCACCGCTAAGTCCGTCGACCCTTTCCGCTTCCTCGAGCAATTGGCGTCGAATCCCACGAGCGGTTTTCAGCTTGCCGCGCAACGCGTGATTCATGGCATCCAATCCCTTGGGCAAGGTCTCTGGATCTGGAGAGGCCAGAAGATCAAGTGTCACTGTATTCGCAGCGGGCATACCTTCTAGGCTCGACTTCGCTTCTCTATAAATTCCCTCCAGAGACGCTTCCCCTGAAGCCAAAGCGACTGGGCAGGAAGGGAAAATCGAATTTGGCCGGCAAGTCCGTGCAAAAGCGCCGCGTCATCGCTCGGCTCAATCACCCCGCGAAACTCGAACGACGGCTGTTCCGCGTTTGCTTTTTCACTCTCCTGGCCGCGTTTCTCGACCGATTCCGGGGCCGCCGCCACCAACACCCTCGACCTCACCTCAAGACGTGTCCAAGGCTGGCCATCCAGTCGCACACGGGCGGGACTTTCCACTGCGGAAACGATTTGCGGTACCCGATTTACGGGAACCTGTACTCGAAACTCAAAAACATCCGGGTCGACAATTTCGCCAATGGAAGCGCCCCTTGGTATCCAAGCGCCAATCGACTCTTCGAGATCCGGCGCCACCCACCATCCTTTGTGAGGCGCGAGAACGAGCAGCGACGAACGACGCTTTTCCAATTCCTCCGCTCTTTTTTCCAAAGCATCCAAATAGCCCTGGAGTACAGGTTGAGATGCCGGATCCTCCGCCATGGCTTTGCGAATTCGAGTCCGCGTTTCCGTCAACTGCGCCTCAATTTCTCTTCTCGATATATCCAATTCAGGATCTTCTAACCGAACCAGCGGCTGTCCCGCTGCCACCTGACTTCCGGGAGTAGCGAGCAGAGTGACCACTCTTCCTCCGGCTCCGACCGTCAGTGCGGAGGTTTGTTGGGCTTCCAAAGAGCCCGCTGCCCGAATCGAATGTGGGAATGGCAAGAAACGCACCAGTAAGAAAAGGAGAGCCGCGATCCCTAAAACTGAAGAAATCGCGCGGGAACGCCTCAAGTGGAGTTTCGGTCCACTGACCAGATAGTTCACTAATTTTCCCATCGGCACGACCACCCATGCTACGAGACAAACCGATCCCATAATCACGCCGAGCAGAAGAAAGCGGTCCCAAACGAATATAAGAATGGAGCCAAACAAAACGAACCGGTAAATCGCCCCGAAGACCCCATAAAATCCAAAGACCCACGCTTCAGTCTTGTCTTCCGCAGGTGAGATTTCTCGTCTCAATCCAAAGAGATACCGCTCAGCCAAATAGCGGAGGAATTTTAAGCTTCTCTGATACAGATTGGGAATTCCTGACAAGTCCGATAGAATGAAGTAGCCGTCGAATCTCAAAAGCGGATTGAGATTGAACAATACCGTTGAAATCGAGCCTACCAACATGGCGTTGAACGCAAGGTCACTCGTCAATCCCTCACCCGTCTTGGCCCAAACAATCCCTGCAATCGAAGCGAGGAAAACCTCCACAATCATGCCTCCGAACCCGACCGCTAATCGCTTGCTCCGTTCGCGGAAATTCCATGCAGAGGTCGTATCCGCAAAGGGCATCGGAGTGAAAATCATAAGCAGGATTCCCGCTCTTTTTACTGATCCGCCGTACTTTTTGCACAGGGCCATATGCCCATATTCATGGAAGGTCTTCATCACGGCTGTTACCAAAAACAGCCAAGGCAAATTGCTAGGATCCAGAACGCGACGGCTTTGAGCCACGAATTCATTGGAAGAGGCGATTACCGCGGACACTCCCCATACGACGACCGCAATCCAAACAAGAAACCCCCAACGACTGAATACGGCGTTAGAAAAAGGCTTTATCCTTTCCAGTAAATCGTCCGGATTGAATAGCGGGAAGCGGGCGAACATCGCCCCCAGGATCTTCGCGGTCACTTCCCGCTTGCGCCGTTTCTTGTACCGTTTGAAAAGCGCTGCGGTGTCCGCCGGCACATCGGCAAACAGCAAATTCGACGCGTAAAGCTGCGACATCAATTCAACGACATCCTGCTGTCCCGGCGCGTCCTCCGGGCGCTCCTCCAAAACGGCTTTCCAGGCAGACTCGACATTGCGCTTGGGTCCCAGCCTCAAAAGGAAAGCGTAAGCTGCGGGACGTACGCGAAAGAATTGATTGTTATAAGGATCGTGCAACAAGTACCAACGCTCCCCGCGAAAATACTGCCGACGCACACGAACCTGGGGACGCAATTGAGCCTTGAGCCCTGCTACCCTGTGCCACGATTCGCTGAACGTCTTGCCCATTCTATCTATATAATAGCGTGAATGACTACCACCAAAGCTGTCGGCGGAGCCAATCCGAGGTTCGGTGAGTAAGGATCCAGCCCGCATTTCGCCAACCGGCGTCAATTTTAACAGTGCCGCTCATGCCCGGACGCCACCAGTTGGGGTGGGAATCAACGCTTTTTGCCCGTAGCTGAAACACCACTCCGGTTTGCGTGGGGATTCCCACCGGTTGAATTCGTTCGATCGTCAAGGGATAGGCTTGATCCGGTTGGGCCGCAAACAACATGCGGGCTTCGGTTCTATCCAGAATTTCGTGAGCCTCTCTCTCCGGAACATCAACCTGTATATACAATTCATTCAGACTCGCTTGTTGAAACAGAATGTCACCCTTCCTCACCGGAGCGCCCAACCGTTTGCGCAGGTCGCCTTCGACAATAACCCCATCGATCGGAGCCTCTATGACCGATTGCTCGATTTGATACCGCGTTCTTTCCAAAACGGCGGCGGCTTGCTCCAGCTGCGCCTCGGCCACCCTCATGTCGGCAAGCTTATTATCGGCTCGGGCCCGTTCCACCTCTTTGGAATAGCGATTCATATTTGCCAATTCGGCCGCTTGCTGGACCAGGAATTCCTGCGTATCAAACGTAACCAGACGCGTGCCTTTCTCCGCAGTGTCCCCAATTTCAAAAAGCGCCTCTTCAATAAACCCGTCGAACGGAGCCGTAACAAACACGACGTGCCCACTGCGTATCAACGCCGGAGCTTCCACCGTGTAAGGCATTCTTCCAAATATCAAAAATAGGATGATGAGTGCCGCCCCCACCCCGGCCAGTTTAGGTCCGGTATGCCGAGTGCCGAGAAATCGTGAACCGCGTTCTTTCAAGTTTCTCCACATTCGAATGGGCCACGGTCGGTCCTTTGCCCGAAGGTCGGCGAGTCTTGGGCCTACTTGGTCCGCCATTACTCGCAACAGAGCAAGTTCGTCTTCCGAGAAGGGCTTGTCGCTCCGCTCGAGCATCCAAACGCCGCACGGTTTTCCATCGCTTCTGAGCGGGATGGAACACAAATAAGGCACTGCGGCCTCTCTCGCGTACTCGGCATGCTCCCGAACAATCGAATCGGTATCCGAAGAATGGGGATGACGCAACGCCTCGTCTTGATCAAAGGTTTCCTCCATGGCCGCTTCCACTTGTCGGACAATGGCGCTGCGCGTATCGAACTTGTCCGCCTGGCTAATGGCTTTAAGCTTCATCGCAGTATCGTCCTGCCACCCCAGACTCACGCGATTGCACTCCATCCGCGCCGCCACTTCGTTGCAAACCGCGAAAGTCCCCGAGGTAAACCCTTTCTGTGCGCTCGAGACCAGTCCAAGATCAAGCGCCCCAGTCAATCCCTCCATCTGATCACGCAAATTCTGATTGGAACGATAGGACTGCCATGCTTCCGGCAAGGACACAAGAAGCGCGATTTGGGTGGATAACGCGGGTCCTGCCGGTTGAGGGCAATTTTCAAGCGCGACGATCCCTTCCCCCACTTCAACACTTCCGATTGAAAACGCGACCCGCTCGCTTTCAGTCGCGATTCCTTCCGCCAAAGCTAGATCGAGCAAATTTTGATCAGGAACGTTTGTTCCCCCAGAAGGATGCGAAAGCAAGGCTCTCCAAGATACGGCAACCTCTCCACCCTTTTGAGGTTGGGATGCCACCTTCACGGTAAGTGTCGCGCGAGTGGCTCCGGTCACTTCACAAACGCATCGAAGAAAAAGGGGCCAAAACTCTCGTGGCGATCCTTCGAAATTGCGTAGCTGGGCAATCGTCGAAAGGCCCGCCTGTTCCGTGTAGGACGACTCGCTCATTGAATCAGCCACCGTTTGAGAAGGTCACGCGAGCCGGCAGCCCAGGCAGTATCTTACCCTCTGCGTTTTCAATTGATATTTGGATACGCCTTAATCCACTTGCGCCATCTACAACGGGGGAAACGAAATTGATTTCCCCTTCCACCTCTACATCGTCCCCAGGAGCTTCCACTATGACTGATACCAAAGCTCCCATTTTCATCCCCCCGGTTCTCATTGCGTCCACATCCAGGGTGATTCGAACCGTGCTCGTATCTACGATTCGCAATAGGGGCTGGCGCGGTTCGCATACTTCTCCTTCCTTTGGAAATATCTCAACGACGGTACCATCTTGCGGGGTTCGTATTTCCCGGCGGGATACTTGCTCAAGCGCAAGTTCCAACTCCAATGCTTCCACTTTCTCCCTTTCCTCCAACTGAGAGATCTCGGCCTCCGCGAGTTGAAAGTCCAGACGCGAACGCTCGAATTCCTCCTTACTGATCGATCCCGAACTTTCGAAGAGCTTCTTGGTACTTTCGAATTCCGACCGCAACACCTCCAGTTTCGCGGATGCGAGCTCCAGCTCAACCGCGCTCTCGGATACGATTCTCCGGCGATCCGCATCGAGCTCCTCAAAGCGGCGCTCTAAATACAAGAGGGCATCCCCTGCCTTTACCTGGTCTCCCTCTTTTACAGCGATACTCTCTACTCTACCCAAAACCGTTGGAGCGAGCGTAGCTTCCCAAACTGGCTGAACGAGCCCGGTGACTACTAAGTCTTCCGCGAGCGATAAGCTGCTAAATAGAAAACAAGCGGCACAGGCGAGTTTTAGCCTACTGAAAAAACGAGCGCATTCCATTAACCATCGCTCTCCTCATCGCTTATATCGAAACCGCGAGCTGCCAAATAGGCACCCTGTTGTACTAAAAGGGCGACGGTTGCTTGCCGCTGCTCCAGTCCCGCAGCCAGCGCTTCTTCACCGATGGCAACGGCGAAGTCATACCAGCTGCACACGCCAGCGTCGCTCCAGTGGTAAATGCCCTGCAGCGCCGGACGCGCCGCGGCGGCCCAGAGTGCCCGGGCCAGAGTCCGCGCGTGGGTGGGCGTGCCCACCTGATCCGCCACCACCGAAATCGTATCGCGCTCGGCGTGCAGGCGCAGCATGGTGTGCATGAAGTTGTGACCCACGGCACCGTAGACCCAGCCTGTACGCAGAATCAGGGTGTCGGTCCCCACCGACTGCACCGCCTGCTCACCGGCGAGCTTGCTCTGCCCGTATACGCCCAGGGGAGCGGTAGCCGCATCGGTGGCATAGGGCGAACTGGCCAGGCCATCGAAGACAAAATCCGTGGACACGTGAAACAGGCGTACGCCCTGCTCGGCGCAGACGCGTGCCAGCACCCCGGGTGCCTCGCCATTGGCACGAAATGCAGCGTCCCG
>JAUHWE010000732.1 GCA_030424825.1 Verrucomicrobiia bacterium | reverse complement strand
ACAATGGCTTGGTGGCGTTTGGGATCGTCGCGAAGCAACTGGGTCATCGGCGTTTCGATCCAGCCAGGAGCGATTGCATTGACGCGAATCCCATCGTTTGCAAAGGCGATCGCGAGGGACTTGGTGAGTTGCACCACGCCGCCTTTGGATGCGGAATAAGCGGGGACAATGCCCCCGCCGAAATAGCTCAGCATTGAAGCGGTGTTGATGATGCATCCACCTGATCGCGCTAGGAGGGGGCGTGCGGCGGTGCAGGTGCGCATGGTGCCGTTCAGGTTGATGTCGATGACTGAATTGAAAACCTCCGGCTGTAGCTCCTCGTTACGGCGGATCGTGCCAGCGGCATTTATCAATACGTCGAGTCGATCCAGCCCAGAAAAGGCTTTTCTGACTGAAGCATCGTCTCGAACATCTAAAAATCTGAATTCGAGGTTGTCCCTTGAATCAGGCAGGTCACCGATACCGGCCGCGATTACTTGGTATCCAGATTCTGCGAACCCTTCTGAGATGGCGAGTCCGATGCCACTGGTCCCACCCGTAACGAAGGCGTGCCTTAGTTGATTGGAGGAAGGTTGGTCTAAAGTTTGAGACACGATGGGTGATGGACGAGTCGTTGGGATGTCAGACTGCTTTTATTGGATGGAGAACACAAACTGCGTGGTACTCCTAAAAGGTGTGCCGGGTCTGACGATGGGTGAGGGGAACTGGGGGTGATTGATTGCATCCGGAAAGTGCTGCGTCTCGAGACAGAATCCCCGTTTGTTTCCTGTGTAAAATTGGACACCGGGCTGATCAGTTCTCACTTCCATAAAACGTCCGCTTTCGGGTTCGTGTACGCGGGCAGCCACTACGATCTTCTCGCCTCCGCCCTTGATTAAAAAGTTGTCGTCGTATTTATGGGGATGGGGCGCTCCGATTTGATCCAGTCGAAATCCAATCGTCTGAGGAACGGTAAAATCAAAGGGGGTATTGGCTACAGAAGCGAGCTCCCCAGTTGGTATCAGTTCGGAATCGGTGAGTGTGTATTGGTGGGCGTTTAGCCAGAGAAGGTGGTCCTCGAAGCCTCCCTCGTTGGCCAAATTGAAATAAGCATGGTTGGTGAGATTTACGATAGTCGGTTTGTCGGTCTGGGCAGTGTACTCGAGCGTCAGCTCATTCTGGTCGTTGAGAGTGTAGGTGACCGTCGTCGTGAGGTTGCCGGGGTAGCCTTCCTCGCCATCCGCGCTGAAATAGGAGAAAGTCACACTCGCGGCAGAGTTCGTGGTGGGCCTCGCTTTCGACTTCCAATTGACCTTGGCGAATCCCCTTTTGCCCCCGTGAATGTGGTTGGTCCGAGCGTTCAGCGTGACCTGGTAGGACTGCCCATCGATTTTGAATTCGCCGCCTTTAATTCGGTTGGCAAAGCGACCGATTACCGCCGCTGCCGGAAAGCCGCTGAGGTAGTTATCCAGCGAATCTGAGCCGGCAATAACGTTGCGAAAATTGCCGTCGCGGTCAGGCGCCTGAATCTCAGTGATGATGGCTCCGTAGGAAATGACCCCAACTTTCATGCCACTGGCGTTTCTAAGAAGAAACTGTTTCACGGTCGATCCGTCGTCGAGTTTCCCGAAGTCGCGTTCTTCCAGCCGAACGAAGCTGGGTGGGGCTGCGAAGGTTTGGGTGAACAATGCGAAAACTAAAAGAGGAAGGAGTGCGATTTTCATGAGGGAGTTAATATGACGCGTATTCTTCGAATAGCGCACGGAAGGGGTTCGCGACAAGCGAGGAAAGCGAATTCCGAATTTTCGATCGAAACAATGCAACCGGAATTCAAGTGCTACCGTTCTTCTGACGTAGGAATAACAGTAGGAGGAGAAACAAAATGACTGCATTGATTATATTCGAAACAATAGCTGTATTGGCTTTCGCTAGTATGGTTTATATCGAAATTAAAAGGTCTGAGGCGGGATTGAAACTGCGTTCCAATCGCGTTAAGGGAAGAAAATAACGGCAAGCTCCGGCGTTTCAAAGCGCCGGAGCTTGTATCAATTGAAAAGTGGTTCCAGCGCCCCGAGATCAGAAGCCCAAATAAAACAGCTTCTTTGGACGATCTAAGTTGTAGGTTGGGTCGCTGACCCGACGCAGCCTTGACGTAGTCTGGCTGCCCCATCAATGGGGAGGAATGTCGCCTCCTCGGAGACGACCTACAATAAAGCATCCCCGGGGCAAGCCCCGAGGTATTTTAAGGTAACGGGCGATCTCCGAGCACCCACCCGATAGATACACCAATGGGCGCTCGGAGATCGCCCGCTACCAATGTCAGCAACGAAACAAGCTTCGAGGTATTTAACCGAAGGGAAATAAAGCGGCGACAAGTCTAGTCTGACTGGGGACAGACAGCCCTGCTTTTCTACATAGGCCAGCATCGCTTTCGGCCCATGTCTGCATTTAGGGTGCCTCGGTGTCGAAATTCTACGAAATAGGCGTAAGATCAGGGAATCGTAGCGGCAAATTCCTGCTCAACTTAGACTTTGCTAAAATGGGTGGATTCGTTCATCCTTTCTGAAATCTT
>JAUHWE010000058.1 GCA_030424825.1 Verrucomicrobiia bacterium | reverse complement strand
CGTCCAAACCCGCTCGGACAAGCTGCTTCCGTGAAGCTTCTAGCATCCATCGCGGCAGAGGACGTCGCTCAGAGGGCCACCAACGATCCCCAACTAGAACTGGGAAAAATCGCCATGCTTGTGGGAACGAACCGGGAAGCAGACGCCCTCATGGATCAGTTTGCCCAAAGGGGTATTGACTGTGTCCTCCGTGCCGAAAGAAGTGTTTTCGAAACCGAGGAAATAGACCTAATGCTTCAGCTTCTGGAAGCCCTTTCCAACCCCTCCAAGCGGAGTGCGGTACGAGCACTCCTTTTGACTCCGATTGGCGGATACAATTGGTGCGATATGATTGACCCGGATTTCGAAGAACAATCACAAGAGATCGTAGGCTACCTACACGATTGGTCGCGAGAGTGGCGTTCTTCCAACTTCGATGCCTCTTTCCATCGTTTTCTCAACCTAACGGGCGCCTCTCACCGATTGCTGGGCGAACTGGGGGGTGAAAGGAAATTCACAAACCTGTGCCAGTTGAGCGAACTTCTACAAAGCGAGGCTCTGACTCGGCTATCCACCCCCAAACACCTCTTTGCTTGGCTTCACAGCAAACGAGACGAAAACGTATCCAGCCAGGAGGACTGGCAAACCCGGCTCATCTCTGACGAAGGAAAGCCTCAAATCGTCACCATCCACAAAAGCAAAGGGCTTCAGTTTCCCATCGTCATCTGCCCTTTTCTAACTTTGCTTCGACCCAAAGCAAAACGGGAACATGCCCTTTACCACACCTCTGACAGTCAGCAGAACCTGGTCATCGACTTGGCACCCGAGAAGAATGCCAATGCACTAGAGCAGGCGGAAAAAGAAGAGTATGCCGAGCAACTAAGGCTTATTTACGTCGCTCTTACCCGGGCGGCAGATGAGTGCCATATCTACCTCTGCCCCGAAGAAAACGCCCCTAAACAAAACTTACGCCCCTCCTCCTTTAGCCAACTGGTATTGGGAAGCGAGAACGCGCTTACTCTGCACGATCAAAAGAACATTTCGCCTTTCCTTCTAGAACGTATCCAACAATTCGATTCCAGTTGCTTAGCCGTAAACATTCGTCCATTGCCCGATACGGAAGCGCTGCCACAGAGCCTCGTTCAACAATCCGAACGGAAAGCGATTTCAGTACAAGCACGTCCCATAAATCACAATTCGATTCCCACTTCAGAAAGGATTCTTAGCTTCTCCACGATTTCTCGCATGACCCACGCAAGCGAATCGGTGCAGGAGGAGATCGACAACGACGAAATTGAACTCAAAGCAAACCCCGATCCCCTTGCCCCAATCGAAGCCTTTGAAATGGAATCAGACGGACCGAGCATCTTCAACCTAACCAAAGGCGCCCACACGGGAAACCTATTCCACTCCATTCTCGAAGAGCTTGATTTCCAGAAGCCCCATACGATTCCCGACTGCGTTCAGCAATCTTTCAACCGCCTACGCTTTGGCTACCTTGACTACAAACCCGTCGTCACCAAAACAATTACCCAACTGGTTTCCACAACTCTCATCAAAGGATTGTCCCTCAACCAGATCAGTTCCGAGCGTCGCGTTCCTGAAATGGAATTCGCCTACCCCACCTCAGCGGATACGCTGCGCAAAATCCAGAGGGCATTCGAAACCCACCCATCTGAGGGAATTCCGAGTGCCTGGATCAAAACGCTTTCCCTCATGCAAACCACCGTTCGCAAATCGATGTTGAGAGGGTTTATTGATCTTGTATTCGAGCATAACCAGCAGCTTTTCATTCTGGATTGGAAAACGAATTATCTGGGAAACCAGATCGAAGCCTATGGTAGCGATTCCCTAGAGAATGCCATGTCCCAACATGACTACTATCTTCAATACTGCCTCTATTGCGTCGCCTTGAAGCGGTACATTGAAACGCGATCGCCTGGCATCAACTACTACGATTCTTTCGGCGGCGTATTCTATATCTTCTTACGTGGAATCTCGGAAAAGGAGAAAAGCGGAATATTTTTCGATCGTCCCAGCCAGAAACTGCTGGACGCGTTAGACAAGGCCATAGGCAGATGAAAGTGGAATCGCATATCGCCTCCCTGAAACGAGCCCTTCGATCCGATCCTTTTTCTGCTGCAGATCGGGCGTTCGTGGAGTTTCTGGAGAAAACCTACGAAGAAGCCAACCCTTTCGTGCTCGCAGCGGCTGCGCTTTGCGTGGCGGCCACACGGGAAGGTCACTCCTATCTGGATCTATCTTCATCGGAATCCTTGCCACCCTCCCTAAGGGCCTTGCTAGACTCCGATTGGCCCGCCTTGGAAGACTGGCAGCAAATCGCTACGTCCAGTCCCTCCATCGGTTCCGAGACGCGCAAGCTCCCTCTCGTCCTCGTTGATCATTCCGCTTTGTACCTAAGAAAATACTACGAGTATGAAAATCGGCTCGCGCATTCCCTGGTTAAGAAAGCATGCAGCCCCTTAGATCGCCCCCCACCCAATCCGATCGAATCAGAAGACCAGCAACAGCAGGCGATCACCCAAGCACTCAACAATCAATTCTATATCATTTCAGGGGGACCGGGTACCGGGAAAACCACTGCCGTTCTCGGATACCTTACCGAAGCGATTCGTTCCCACGGCGGCGACAAGTCGCTCCGCATTGCCGCTGTCGCTCCGACAGGGAAGGCAGCAGCCCGGCTCTCCGAGTCGATTCGTTCAGGAATGGAACGCCTCGATTTAAGCGAGCCATTAAGCCAACTGCTGCTGGATATTCCCTGTATGACAGTACACCGCTTGCTGCAGGGACTTCCCAATCGAATTTCTTTCCGCCGCAACCGAAAAGCCCCTCTCGAATTCGATATCATCGTTGTTGATGAAACGTCCATGATTGATCTACCCCTCATGGAAAAGCTGCTGGACGCTGTCCCACCCGCCTCCTCGATCGTCTTCCTAGGAGACCACCATCAGTTGACTTCAGTCGAGGTAGGTTCGGTTTTTGGAGACATGACCCACTCAGCTTGCGACCCTCAAAGCCCGCTTTTCGGCAAATCAACCACGCTAAACAAGACTTATCGTTTCGCAGAGGATAGCTCGATTTATCAGTTCTGCGAGATTTGCAAGGAGGGAAACATCGATGAGCTCGACAAGCTCCTACTGGCGGAACGCGATGACTTTGCTTTCTACGCGATAGGAAACGCTTCCCGGAAAACCATCAATCCGGTTCTCGAACAGATCACCAAAGCCCATGAAAAACGACTCCAATCCCCTGACCTCAAAGCGGCGTACCAATCCATTTCCGATTTTATCGTTCTGACTCCGTTCAACCGAGGCGATTTGGGTTCCTGGTCCCTTAATCGATATGCCGACGCCAAGATCCGACGTATCCATGATTATGATCCCAATTCAATGTATCAGGGCATGCCCCTCATCATTCTGGAAAACAACTACGACCTGGAACTTTTCAATGGAGACATGGGAATTGTCTGGCCCGATTCCGAATCCGGAGAGTTGTTCGCGTGGTTCAACGACCTCGAAAAAGGCTTGAAGCGAGTCCGACTCAATTGGCTGCCCAAGCATGATCTCGCCTACTGCCTCACAATCCACAAGAGCCAAGGATCGGAATTCAACAAGGTCGTCGGAATATTCTCTCCCGAAGAGAACGAGTTTGTATCCAAGGAGTTGATCTACACTTGCGCCAGCCGAGCCAGAGAAAGGTTCACTCTGTTCGGAGCAAAGGCGTCCCTTAAAGCCGGAATCCAACATTCTGTCAAACGGGCCACACGCCTAGAGGAACAAATACGCGACGCAGCCATATAAAAATCGTGTAGGGGCGTCGCTTGCGGCGACCGCACAAGTAGAGCAGATTCGGCGATGCGGTTGCCGCCAGCGACGCCCCTACAAAACCTAAACGTAGGGCTAGCGCTCGCGCTATGCCGCAATGCCCAAGAAAAATCTAGGATTCAAATACGCGGCACAGCGCAAGCGCTGGCCCTACGGTGCGAGAGCTTTTTGTAATAGGTTGCCCCCTCTCAGTCTTCGCGACTGGTTACCTCGAGAAGATGGTATCCAAATTGAGTCTTCACCGGTCCTTGAACTTCACCGACTGGGGCGGAAAAAACAACTTCATCGAATTCCTTTACCATCATACCGGGGCCGAACTCGCCCAAATCGCCACCACTTTTACCGGATGGACACTGCGAGTGCTGCTGAGCCAAATCAGCAAACGAAGATCCTCCGTCGATCTGCGTCTTGAGAGCATCACACTCTGTTTCTGTTGCTACTAATATATGTCGGGCGCTTGCTTTTGCCATGGTATGTATCCGTTCCTTTGAGATTAAACATAGACGATCTGGAACGATGGCCTCGAGGTAAAGCAGAAAACGGAGAAACGGGCTCTACCCCTCCCAGGATCTCCGCAGGAATGGCTTTTTGCCAGGAATCAATATAAACAATATCGCGGCGAAATGCCGCCACTCCCCCCGAATCCCATCTCCCAATTGCGAGGAAGCGAGTCCAAAACCGTGACGCACAGAAATACGCTTCCTCTTGAACCTGAGTACAAGAAAGTATCCAATCAGTCGCTTTCGAGTTCTTGCCGTTATTTTTGAGATTCAAAAAGAGCGAAGAAATTGGTTTTGCGGGACACTTTCCCATTGTTGATTTATCCCTATTCTAACCCACCCCAACATGAATACACGTAGACGCTTCCTCACCTTATCCGCTCTCGGGTCCTTCACCGGATTTGGCACCCTAAAATCGCTGGCTCAAACGAAACCGGTTCAAGGTCCGGTTATTCTCTCCACCTGGAGAAGCGGAATTCGAGCTAACGAGCGGGCCTTCGAAGTGCTCCAATCAGGTGGAAGCGTGCTGGATTGCGTTGAGAAAGGGGTCAATGTAATCGAGAACGACCCCAATGTCGGCACCGTAGGAATTGGCGGGTTCCCGGATGAGGAGGGACATGTGACCCTTGATGCCTGTATCATGGACTCCCGCCAGCGTTGCGGTTCGGTCGCCTTTCTGCAGCATATAAAAAATCCCGTTTCGGTAGCGCGAAAGATCATGGAGGAAACCAAGCACGTCATGCTCGTAGGGGAAGGCGCTCTCAATTTCGCCCTGAAGCACGGCTTTCAGAAAGAGATTCTCCTAACGGAGAAATCACTGGCTCGCTGGCGCAAGCGAAAGGCCGAGCAGGCCACGAAATTGCCAGAGATCAATGTCGAAAACCACGACACCATAGGAATGATCGCCCGGGATGCGGACGGCAATTTGTCTGGATCCTGCACGACCAGCGGAGCAGGCATGAAACTTCACGGACGCATCGGTGATTCGCCGATCATAGGAGCTGGCCTTTATGTCGACAACGACATCGGAGCCGCCTGCGCCACCGGTTGGGGCGAAGCGGTGATTGAAAATGCGGGCAGCGCGATGGTTGTGGAGCTCATCCGACATGGTCGATCGCCACAGGAGGCATGCGAGGAAATCGTGAAGCGCATTGCCAGGAAATTTGAAGATTGGAAGTCCATCCAAGTGGGCTTTATTGCCATGGACAAAGCCGGCCGTGCCGGTGCCTACGCCATCCAGAAAGGTTTTACCTATGCCCACCACGCCAATGGCAACAATCGTGAAATCAAATCCGGCAGCCTGATATCGTAATTGCGATTTCTACCCTAGAAAACTTCACTACAAATTCAAAAATCAACTACAGTCCCTCAAACTATAAAAAATTTCACACTCTATCGCTTTTTGGGGATTCCTCTTCAGAAGCGGCCTCAGCTCTAGATTCTTTTGGGGATACCTTCTCCCCTTGAGATTGCTTGCCCAGAAAGTCTGGTAGCTCGACTCCGGCGTTTTTCGTTATTTCATGAAGGGGTGGGAGAGATCCAACTATTCCCGAGAGAAAGTCAGCGGTGCTTCCTGCTCCGTCTTTTCCACCTTTGCCACTATCCCAAACAGTAATCTTATCAATTTTCAGATTCGAGATCGCTTTGGCCTGTTCTTCAACAAGTTTGGGCATTTGTTCAATAAGGAGAAGTTGAGTCGCTAGCGATTTATCTGCTCCGGCTGAGTTGACAATATCTGTGAAACCCTTGGCCTTCTTCGTCAGAACCTGTTCGACTCCTTCAGCCTCTGCCAGAAGTTTAAGACGGGAACCGTCGGCTTCTGCTGTTAGCTTAAAGCGTAGCCCATCTGCTTCAGCTAACTTGACTGCTTTTAGACCGTCGGCTTCTGCTTGTTTTTCTAAGCGAACAGCGTCAGCTTCACCACTTTGAATTCTTCGAATGGCCTCGGCTCGCGCTTCAGCATCAACGATCGCCTTTTCTTTAGCAATTTCAGCAGGTATGATTATATTTGCCTCCTGAGTAGCCTTTTCCCGTTTTGCACGCTCTTGTTCCGAAATCTGCTCCGCAGCATAGGCCTCCTGTAGGGCCTGAGCCGCCTTGACTTTTTCCGCAGCTGAAGCGGCACGTTCAGCCTCGGCCTCTTTCATACGTCTCTCAGCGTTGGAATTGGCAATCTCGACAGTAGCAATGTTCTCCCCTTCTGTCGCTTTGGCGTTGGCGTCTGCTACTCGAACGCGCTGATCTCGTGCCGCTTCAGCAGCACCAATGTCACCATCGCGCTGTGCTTGTGCAACTTTCACTTTTGCATCAGCGATGGCCTTCGATGCAGCCTCCTGACCGAGAGCGTCTATATACCCAGATTCATCGGTAATATCCTGCACATTGACGTTTATGAGGCGTAGACCAACTTTCTTGAGCTCTACTTCCACACCTGTCGAAATGTTGGCAATAAGCTTATCCCGATCCGCATTGATTTCTTCAATGTCCATCGTGGCGATTACCACACGCATTTGGCCAAATATTATGTCCTTGGCCAGCTCCTTAATCTCCGGCAAACCTAGGCCAAGCATACGCTCAGCCGCGTTCTCCATGATTCCCGGCTCAGTCGATATTCCCACCGTAAATGTAGAGGGAGTGTTGACGCGGATGTTCTGCTTTGAGAGTGCTCCTTCAAGTCTAATGTCAATCGGCAGAGGAGTGAGATCTAGCCATTGGTATCCCTGAATTACAGGCCAAATAAAAGCCGCACCACCATGGTAGCAATTAGCTGATTTGCCTCCGGCGACCTTTCCATAAACAACTAGCAGGCGATCAGAGGGACATTGCCGTTGCAATAATAAAGAGGACGACAGCAGCCGCAGCATAGAGGATTTCCATAACGAGTAGTGGGGTTAGATATTAAGTTTGTTTTATGTTTAGGCCTCAAGAGGCTCTACTAAAAATGATGATACCGCATAGACGCCTGTAATTCGAACGCGCTCACCGGGTTTCATTATTCCAGGGGAAGTTTTACGAGCTGAAGCGGTTGTAAGGCGTCCTTGGAATGTGACTTGAACCTGCCCTCCATCTTCGTCTGAGCCAGGAATCGTCACATAAACCACCCCCACTTTTCCGATCGCTCTTTCGTAATCCAAGTTACCTTTGCTCTGTAGCTTGAGAAGACCGCGAAGCAAATAGTACATAGCAAGCATCCCCCCTACTCCGAAAACCAAAGCCAAAAGACTCGCGATTAACACAGATAGTCCGCTATTTATAGCAGCGGCTCCCATCCAGCCGAAGCCTAGAAAAAACGCGGCTATTGTCTGCGTAGAAAAAAGACCGATTCCCGAACCACTATCGAAGCCACCAACGTCTACATCGAAGGCCTCGGACCCTTCCGCAGCGATACCAGTAAGTGAAAGAACGAGCTGAACAATAACTATGAGACTGGATAGAATACCAATCCCGTAAAAAAGCTGGAGTACTAGGGGTAACGCATTCCACCATTCAGTCATAATTGCAAAACTAAGGGTTATGGTGGATTAGTACATAAAAATGTTACCAAATTTGCTTAGAAATTGAACAATGAACTCCTGCCTTTAATAAGCGCTAAAGTACAACAGTCATCCGGCTAAACACGCTTGCTCAGACCGTATGATTGACTCCGTTGGTGAATCCAAAGGATGTATACACGGGCCTAGCCGGATTGGTATCACTCTCACCCGAATAGATCACGAGCTCGGGAACTCCTACTTCTTGAAACGCGTTCTTTGAAATCGCATCTAACAAGGCCGGGCAAATTCCGTTACGTCGATAAGCTCGGTCAGTGGTCACGTACTGGAACCTTCCAATTCGGCACTCTGAATCAAAATAAAGTTCCATACAAGAGTCCAGTTTCTCACCATCGGAAGCACACTACCAATCACCAAGACCAATTTTCGCTATGTTGCGCAGGCAGCGCATTTGAGATGTTCTAAACACTCGGAATGAACCGTTAACCATTCTACACAGCTCGATTCTTCCGGAATCGATTTAAAGAGAATATAATTTCCGAACCAGAATTCTGGAATGTTTGGAGTCCGAATGACAATATAGTCATTCTTTTCTTCCACCGAGCCGTTGCATTTATGAAAAAATATAATCCATCTAATATGCCAGGTTCTCAATCGTGTAACTTAGAATCTGGGCCCTCCGTAGAAATCGACAAAACTTACGTTCCAGGAAATTCCGCCTATTTCGCGATCTATAAAGCTCAGCCCACTTTCTCCGGCCCCTGAATCTCGATGCGGTTCCCTTCGGGATCCGTCGTGAAAAACCGGTCGACCCCTAGAATCTTGTACGGGTCCCACTTCACTTCGTAGCCAGCGTCTGCGACTGCCTCGGCACAGGAATGCACGTCTGCCACAAAAAAGGCAATGTGGTGCTTTCCCAAGGACGGTTTACGGGAACCCACGATATGCAAAACGATGTTCCCCAGATCATACCACAGACCAGGAAAATCAAAGCTCTCTGGGCGAGGAATTTCCTTTAGCCCCAACAGACCGCTGTAAAACGTTTTTGCCTTTTCAATGTCCTCGGCATCCAAGGCCACATGATCTAGTTTCTGTACTTGTATTTTACTCATTTTAAAACCCTCTAGTTGACTCGATCAGAATCAGCAATACTGATAACGATTGAGACAGGTGTGTGGAAACATCGTTTAGTAGTCTATAAATTCGTTCGGAAATCGCTTCACGTAATTTGCTCTCAACAGATCTGGGTCATCCTCCTATTTCCTTACCAACAGTCTTAATACGGCATGAATAACTGTGCATACAGGGGTACGATAGGTACGCGTTGATGATACACTAGGGTCAAGTCGTCAAGTGATCAGAATCAACCACCGGTAATAGTCATCACAAATAGGCAACGACCATCAGATAAACAGACATCTATCCAGGTCTCCCGTTGCAAGACGGACCTTTCTGATGGTCATACCCTCACTTACTATTCAGCTTTTTTCCCAATACGCATCCGAATGTTGACGCTTCAAAATCGGGTTGACATTTCTTAATTTTCATTAATTACTGAAACTATAGTCAAATGAAGGAACTCGATCAGATCAAGCAGGACTTCGTGGGCCAATGGGGAGCCCTCGGGAGCCAATGGGGAGTGAACCGCACTATGGCCATGATTCACTCACTCCTACTCGTTTCACCCGAACCGCTCACAACCGATGAGGTGATGGAAAAACTGGAGATCAGTCGAGGCAATGCCAACACGAACCTCCGGGAGCTCGCCAGCTGGGGGCTTGTCCGCAGTGTCGTCCTCAAGGGAAAGCGAAAAGACTATTACGAGGCGGAAAAAGACGTGTGGCGGATCTTCTGCATTGTCGCCCGGGAACGGAAGCGCCGCGAAACGGAACCCGCCAGCAAAGTGCTGCAGAGTTGCGTGGAGCGAGCCCAGCGCCTAAAGACTAAAGAAGCCAAAGCGCTCAGCAAACAGCTCAAAGAACTTAACGAGTTCGTCGAACTCGCAAACTCGATCATGGACAAGGTCGCTTCCAAAGAACGCAGCGTCCTGGTGCCTAAGCTGCTCAAGCTCCTGTCGTAGCTTTTTTCCTCCTTATTTTCATAATATTCAGAATATTTTAGATGCTTTGATCATGAAAGCCAAAAAAATTGCCATTGTGGGAGCCACTGGATTCCTCGGTCAAGCAACCGAACGCTACTTTAGTCAGCGCGGTTGGGAAACGGTCCGCTTTACTCGGGACCAAAAGAAGAAGACGCAGAGCGTACGATGGGCCCACTGGAACCCACGGCATCCAGAAGCGATCGCACGCCACCTCGAAGGAGTTGACGCCGTGATTAATTTGGCGGGTCGTTCCGTGGATTGCCGCTATAATCGGAAAAACAAAGCGGACATACTGAACTCTCGCCTAGAAACCACCCGAGCAATTGGAAAGGCCATCGAACAATGCCAAGCACCCCCCAAAGTCTGGCTCAATGCATCCTCCGCAACCATCTACGAAGAAGCGTTTGAGAATCCGCAAACGGAGGAGAACGGTATCTTGGGACAGGGCTTCTCCGTCAGCATTTGCCGGGCGTGGGAAAACGCGTTCTTCACATCCAACCTCCCTAGCACACGGAAAGTCGCCTTGCGCACCGCACTCGTCTTAGGACACGGGCGTAACAGCGTCTATCCTCGACTCGCCCAGCTAGCGCGAATGGGACTCGGAGGAACGATCGGCAATGGCAGGCAAATGGTTTCCTGGATACATCAGCTCGACTTCGTCCGTGCCCTCGCATTTCTCATCAGTGACGAAACTCTAGAGGGGGTCTTCAATCTGGCCGCTCCGGCGCCATTGGACAATCGGACGTTTATGAAGAGCCTTCGCGAAAAAGCCGGTCGCGCCCTAGGCATCCCTACGCCCAAATGGCTTCTCGAAATCGGCACTTTCCTGCTACGCACCGAGTCTGAACTCGTTCTAAAAAGTCGTTTCGTCGTCCCCGATCGTCTCGTTAAGGAACGCTTCATTTTTCGCTACCCCTTCATCGATGAGGCCTTTGATGACTTGGCAAACCAAGGCACTGAGCCGCAGCCTTTTCCCAGACAGCAAGCTTGCCCCTCGGCCTAGGGCTGAGCGATCGAGAATCCTCATCAACATCCATTCCTCTCAAGCGTAAGCGTTTCCACTTCGCCGTGCAATCCGACACCTACGGCGTGTGCAGCAAACTGGGGTCCGGTCCTGCCCTTCGTTGCGGAAGCAGGTTCCTCTAAACAAGCTTCGAACAAGGATCCCAGATCCGAATCGATTCTAGTGGCACTGCATCATCTACTCGCGTGCTCCTAAGTCCCCACAGATTGCACATAATTGAGCGGCTTGATCGCTATAATGCGAAGATATTGAGCGCATCTGACCTCAGACACGATCTGGCGCAAACCATGCTAAATAAGGCTCATCTATATTACTAACGTTACTTTTAGTAATACACTCACGCCATCGAAAATCGAATCTAGAACAAAATGAGCTTCTTTGCACCATTAAGACCATCACGCCTACTTGCAGCGTTTTTGACCATCGCACTCGCGATTGCTACACTTGAATCGAAACCTCTTAAAATCGGATACAGCGATTGGCCCGGATGGGTACCTTGGGAGATCGCCCTAACCAAAGGCTGGTTTGCCGAAGCCGGCGTGGAAGTGGACTTCCAATTTATGGATTACGTCAAGTCCATGGACACCTACGCCGCGGGGGCCCTTGACGCGGTTCACATGACAAATGGCGACGCCCTCTTTACCGGAGCGACGGGCAAGCCATCCGTGGCGATCATTTGCAACGACTACTCAAATGGGAACGACATGCTCATCGCGCGCCCCGGCATCGACTCAGTCAAGGAGCTGAAAGGAAAGAAAGTCGGTGTAGAAGTCGGCTTCGTGAGCCACCTGCTCTTGCTCACCGCTCTGGAACGGGCGGGCATGGACGAGTCCGATGTGGAAGTCATCAACGTGCCGAACGGCGAGACGCCCCAAGTACTGGCGTCGGGAGCAGTCGATGCGATCTGCGCCTGGCAGCCGAGTTCCGGACAGGCCCTGAAACTCGTCGACGGCTCGAAAACCATTTTCACTTCTGCTGATGCACCCGGCATTATCTACGATTTGCTCTATGTCTCGCAGGAGAGTCTTGAATCCCGGCACGATGATTGGGCTAAGGTAGTCGATGTCTGGTATCGGGTCGTCGATTTCATCAAGGACGAGGACAACCTCGACGAAGCGCTCGAGATCATGGCGAGCAAGGTCAGCGTCAGCGCGGACGAATACGAGCCCTTCCTCGACGGCACTTACATTCTTACTCTCGAAGAAGCCGTGAAGGTTTGGAAAGACAAAGAAGGGCTCTCTTCTCTCTACGGCTCCTCGCGAATCGTCAACGAGTTCAACGTGACGTTTGAGGCGTACGAGAAGCCAGAGGACATTGAGAAGTACCTCGATCCAAGCTTCACCTTAAAGCTCTACAAGAAATCCAAGTAGTCTTGCTTTAACTACATTTGCGCGTTGCTCGAAAGTTCGATGCCGGAACACTGCTCGCCGGCATCGAACGAGAGCAGCGAAGCTACGCGCTGCGGACCTTCAACACCTAGTCGGCATCGCGCGTAGAACAAGATTCGGATGCCAACATTCTACTTTGTCTTCGTCCACCGAACTTATTCCACCATTGAAGAATCGCCATAAACATCGCCATCCGTGGATCGAGGTCGGCCGGGAGCTTTCCGGGTCTCGAGCCGCGATACTGACGGCGCTTTCATTCTTGCTTCCATTGGGAATTTGGTGTTTCATCAGCTACGCTCCCTTCATCTGGCACCCGGACATCAAACTGAGCCTTCCCGTCCAGAAGGAAGGCTCGACCACAGTTTATGTGGCGGGAGACCATGTCGGGAAAGCCTTTTTTCAAGAGCTGCAGGAAGCGATTCGGAACGACAACGAGGCGATCGCGGCCCTTCAGGCATCGGGCGAGTTTCCGGGCTCGGCCTCCTCCCGCAGACGGGCCAATGTCAAACAGCTGCGGC
>JAUHWE010000731.1 GCA_030424825.1 Verrucomicrobiia bacterium | reverse complement strand
CCCACCAGCTAGGATACGAGTTCATCATCTGTGGCCGACAAATCGAACGGGCTGACAAAACCTGTCGCATTCTGGACACAAAGCGCTTCATGCGCTCGATGAGCGAAAATGCGGTGGATTCCCTCGATGACGCTCAGTTGGCTGCCTTACTCAGAGGGTGCAGCGCCTTGGAAGCCTACCATAGGATTTATGTGAGCGATATCGAAGAAGCCAACGTCCACAATTTCCTCATGCTCTCGAGGGATTTCCCTCGGTCCGTGCTCTACTGCGTGAGTCGATTGCAACAGTCAATACACGCGATATCCAAGTGCCCCACCCATCAGTATTCGAATGAAGCAGAACGCCAAGCAGGCCTCCTCTTGTCGAAGCTCAACTACGCGAGTGACGCGGATCTACAGGGAGAAAGGGCCGCCGAAATGATCGAAGCGGTGGAAGCAGGACTGGCCAAGATCGCCATTTCGTTAAGCGAACGCTACATGTTGTCCGAGATCGTTGACCCTGCCATCGAAACAGTAGAAGAATAGTACGCCACCCTGACGAAGCGCAGTTAGAAACAACAGACACCTGATCGCTCTTCCTCGATCCAGCGAACTCGGGCGCCACCCGTTTATTCAATCTGTCTCAGAATATCATAATTCATCCAAGATGCCTGTCACCGTCATACTTAACCACACTACGAATTACCAATACACTCGCCCCGCGAGCCTTTCACCCCAGACCATTAGATTGCGACCTGCCCCCCATTGCCGGACCCCTATCCTAAGCTATGGACTAAAAATTTCCCCAAGCGAGCACTTCCTCAACTGGATGCAAGACCCGCAGGGAAACTTCCTCGCCCGAGTCGTTTTCCCTGAGAAAGTCACCGAATTCAAAATTGAAGTCAGCCTGGTAGCGGAAATGATTACGGTCAATCCGTTCGATTTCTTCCTTGAGGAATCCGCCGAAACCTTTCCGTTTGCATACGCCCCGGATCTTCGCGACGAGCTGGATCCGTACCTCGAAAAGCCCGTGGACATCGGCCCCAAGTGGCAAAAGCTGTTCGACAGTATCGATCGTTCCGAAAAGCACATCGTCGACTTTCTAGTCGGTCTCAACCAGCAGGTGCAAAACGCAGTCGAATACACGGTGCGCCTGGAACCAGGAATTCAAACGCCGGAGCACACGTTAGACATTGCCTCCGGTTCCTGCCGCGATTCCGCCTGGCTCCTCATCAATCTCCTTCGAGGACTAGGCTTGGCTGCCCGTTTCGCATCCGGATATCTTATACAGCTAACTGCGGACCAAAAGTCGATCGACGGCCCCTCCGGCACCGACAAAGACTTCACGGACCTCCACGCCTGGGCCGAGGTCTTTTTGCCAGGAGCCGGCTGGGTCGGTCTTGACCCCACATCGGGACTTCTGGCTGGAGAAGGCCATTTGCCCCTCGCTTGCTCTCCCAATCCTAGCTCCGCCGCGCCAATCACCGGCATGACGGATGGCGCCGAAAGCAAATTTGCTTTTTCCATGTCGGTCGAACGACTGAAGGATCCCCCCAGAGCGACGAAACCCTATACCGAACCAATTTGGGAAGAAATACTGGATGCTGGCTACAAGATCGATGAAGTCCTCACTTCCAATGGACTCAAACTTACCATGGGCGGCGAACCCACTTTCATCTCTTGCGATCGACCAGACGCACCCGAGTGGAATGGCGCTGCCGTCGGCGAGGAGAAACAGCGCCTGTCAGAAACGCTCCTGAGACGTTTGCAGGATCAGTTCTCAACCGGTGGGCTTTTACACTATGGCCAAGGGAAGTGGTATCCAGGTGAGTCGCTTCCACGCTGGGCCTTTACCTGCTATTGGCGCCGAGATGGCAAACCGCTTTGGACCCATCAAGAACGTTTTGCGAAACTCTCTGAACCGGGCGACTACTCGACCAAAGAAGCCCAGGCATTCGGGAAACTGTTGGCCAAAAAATTGTCGATTGAAGACGACTATCTGATGGCCGCGTATGAGGATGTTGGCTACTACCTTTGGAAAGAGCAAAAGCTGCCCATTGACGTCGACGTGATTGACAATCGCCTTTCCAACCCCGAAGAACGTGCTCGCATAACCCAGGCCTTCCAGCGGGGTCTCGACCAGCCCAAAGGTTGGACGCTCCCCCTTAAATACCAACAATGGCAAGGCAAATGGATTTCCGCGAAGTGGCCTTTGCGCGACAATCGGCTGTTCCTCCTGCCGGGAGATTCCCCAATCGGACTGCGCCTCCCACTCGACTCGCTGCCTCACTCCGAAGAAGACGACGCAGAACCGGTCCACCAGGCAGATCCTTTTAGCATAGACCCCTTTGCTCCCCTGCCGACCCGACGCCCTCGAAAGAAGCAGCGAGAAGTCGCCTCTTCATCGCCGGATGATACGGCCTTTGACGAGACGAATCAGAGCAATCAGCAAAAGCTTGATCGGAACGCGAGCGAAAAGATTTCGCTCGTTCGTACAGCGCTTTGCGTCGAACCAAGAGATGGGCACCTTCGTGTCTTCATGCCTCCGTTGCCTAGTTTTGAGGCCTATATGGAGCTC
>JAUHWE010000730.1 GCA_030424825.1 Verrucomicrobiia bacterium | reverse complement strand
GGTGAAGAAGTGCTCCACTTCTCGCTCCGCAAGGACGATCTCTCCATCGGAAAAATTGAATACGGGATCGGGCATTATTTCAGGCAGCAGTTTGGTGTCCAGCCATTGGCCGGTGAAACTCTGAACCATGGGGTCCGTCGACTTTGTCGGCATTAAGCGGATCGCCTCTTCTTGAAGGACTTCCGGATTGGACAGTCGACCGGATGCGGCTTGCTCGAGTAGCTTTTTATCGGGCGGCGCTTGAGTTAGGAAATAGGATAAGCGGCTGGCCAGATCGTAGTCGTCCAATCCACCGGGATTGACAACTCGGTAGAGAAAACGAGGGGAGATCAGAATATTTCGGATGAGCAGGTGCATCGCTTCATCAAAGGAGTGACCTGCCGCCAAATGTCGTTGGGCAATTCCAAGGTAGGTTTCCACGCTCTGCGGATCGACGGGGCGACGGAAGGCCTGGGGCAGAAATCTTTCCAGAATTTCCTTTGCATAGGCCGTGTCCGATTGTCCCGGCTTTCTTATCCCGGTGAATCGCTCCTGCAGTTCCTTTGCCAGCATTTCCCTCGGGCCATCTACAATTTTCAGAGGACCTTCAATTGTGGCTTGGTGAAACTCTAGGGCTGGGCCATTGGTGAAATAGTAGTGGCAGAGAACGTCGGCCAAGTTGAACATCCCCGTGTTGGAGTCAGCCAGCTCCAGGAATTTGACTGTAAGCTCGTCATCCATTGTCGCATGACTCATGTCGAGATTGGGATCGGCAAGCGCTTTGGTAATGATTTCCCAACCGCTACGGCCGCGTATCACGGAGGTGCGTATTTTACTGAAATCCCCGTTCGGGAATACAGCGTGCTGCCACGCCGCTAGCCAGCGAGCGTCACGTTCGAACCATTGACGCATGTGTTTGGCAAACTCGGTATACCCGTGGTCCATATCCGCGTTCATCCAGCGGAAGAGCAACGTTTGTCCTTCATAGAGATCCGCTTCAAATGTCACCGTTGTGGGTGATTCGGATGGCACATCAATCACTTTCAGGAGACGGAAGATTTCGGCCCGAGAACGGTCGCTGGCGGAGAGCTCTCGAGCGCGCACTTCCAGCTTCATAGGGCCGTCCCAAGTGGGTTTGTGCTTTGCGGCGCTGACCGTAATCCGGTAGGTTCCGGAAGCCATGATTTCCATGCGACTTGGCCAGGAGCAGCTGCGGAAAATTTCCTGGCCTCGGGATACTAACAGCAAGGCGTCATCGCGAACGGTGGAAGCGGAAAAGCTGATGACCATGTCTTCGGGACCGGCTGTTCTTATGGTTGATGGGGGTGCTTCCTTCGCTGGCGGATAAATGGTATCGGCGATTCGCTCTGCTACTTTGGCGTAGGCCTCCATGAGGGGAGGTGACAGTACCAAGCCTTCCCCAACGTTGTTAAAACCGTGGTATTCCGAGTCTTTCGGAAACCCGAGAGGCAACTGGTAATCCGGCAGTCCGAAAAGGTCGCGGATAGTGGAGCGATATTCCTCTGCGCTGAGTCGTCTTGGCAAGGTCCCTCCGATGGGAGTGTGCTCTAATAGCGTTTGGTCGAGCCAGCTTAGGATCGCTTGACGCTCCTCTGGGCTAGGCTGCTTCTTCTTGGCGGGAGGCATGAGGCCTTCCTTGGCCATGTAGTGGGCTTTCTCCCACAGAGCCCGATTCTTTTTCTGGCTCCAATCGATGGTAAGGAAGTCCAGATTCACGTCGCCTTTCATTTCGGTATCGTCGTGGCAATCGAGACAGTAATTGGAGAGAATCTCGTAGGATTGCTCCGGGATCGGAAGCTCGGTTTTCGCTTGAAGCGAAAATGAGAACACCGTGGCGAAGCAAGTCGACAATAGGTAAGACCTTCGCTTGCGAGGCGCTGCACGGGTCAGGTATTCGGATACTCTTACGCGGTCGTCGCAAGCGACGCCCCTATGAAGAAAAGGCATATTGTTCATGCTCTTAGCTAAACAAGTGGTTCATATTCCGCGACGCATTGGAGAAGTCGTTGGTCTCCACTCCCAGCCGTTGCATCAGGGTGATATAAAGGTCGCCGAGAAGCGGTGCATCCGGTCTGGAATTATCGATGGCGATGTGGCTTCCATGATCGAAGCCACCCCCTGCCACTAAAGTCGGCAGATTGGCATTGGAGTGGCGGCTGGCGTCGCCCATCCCCGTGCCCACCAAGATAATGGTTTCGTCCAGCAGCGACTTTCCATCGGGCCGCTTCTTTTCTTTCAGCTGTTTGAGAAATCCATTGAGGCAATGCATATGAGCCGATTCGATAGCGATCAAATCCCGAATCATTTCGGGGTCATTGCCATGGTGCGAGAGGCCATGATATCCCGATCTAAGGGGTTTACCATCGAAGGAGAAGACTTGGCCTAGTCCGTCGATAAAGAAGGACAATACTCGGCTGGAGTCGGTCTCGATGGCGAGCGCCATGAGATCGTACATCAACACTTCCGCCTCAATGAGGAGGTTAGGCGTAATAGGATCCGAATCGGGAAGCTTGTAGTTGGTAGTTGGAAGGGGGTCGTTGATTTGCGAGATCTGGC